>NZ_JASJXO010000017.1:0-66635 GCF_035018625.1 Subtercola sp. RTI3
AGATGTGTATAAGAGACAGGGCCAGCGAGGCGACCGCGGACTCCCCCGCCACCGAGGCGGCGAACTCGGCGACAACCGCCGGATCGTCAAACGGAACATGCCATTCGGTGCCCTGCGCCAGCGCCCAGAGCGCGGGGCGTCGAACGGCGAACTCTGTGGCCGACGTGGGGTCGAGAATCATCAGGTCGGTGCTCTCGCCGGCGGCCGCGAGTGCGACGCGGCGGGCGGCGGTGGGGATGGGGCGGGCCTTCGGGTTCCACGCCGCCATGGCCGCGGTCGAGGTGAAGGCGGGCAGCGCGGTGCGCCCGTCGGGGGCCTGCACCGTGACGATCGAGAGCTCTTGCGTCTTGTCGATCGTGCGGCCGTGCGAGTCGGTGTCGGTCTCGCCGGCGTGAGCCACCAGTGGAACAAGCAGCCGCGCATCCCGAACCGCATCGAGCACGTCGGCCTGCGATGCTTCGCCCGCACGAAAGAGGGTCAGCGCCTCGATGAGCTGCTCGGGCGCCCGCCCGTCATCGCCCGCGAACGAATTGGTGTCGAAGTGCCGCCCGGCCCACGGCTGGCCGGCCGAGTCACCGGCGAAGGCCGCCGCGGGGTCGGTCGACGACCTGTTCGTCGCGTCAGTGGGCGGTGAGGCCGACGGGTCGCGCGTCGAGTCGCCCTGCGACGACTCCGGATGCCCGTGTGCCACGACCCCGGCCCGACTCAGTTCGAGGCGACAGCGAGCGCTTCGACCAGCGTGAACGCGCCGGCGTACAAAGCGCGGCCGACGATTGCGCCTTCGAGGCCGTCGCCGACAAGGGATCGCAGTTCAATGAGGTCATCGAGGCTGGAAATACCGCCCGACGCGATGACCGGCTTGTCGGTGCGCTGCATGACCTGCTTCAGCAGGTCGACGTTGGGGCCCTTGAGCGTGCCGTCTTTGGTGACGTCGGTCACAACGTAGCGGGCGCAGCCGGCATCTTCGAGGCGGGCGAGCACCTCCCAGAGGTCGCCGCCGTCTTCGGTCCAGCCGCGTGCTGCAAGAGTTGTGCCGCGCACGTCGAGGCCGACAGCGATGGCCTCGCCGTACTTCGCGATGGCCGTCGCCGCCCACTCGGGGTTCTCGAGTGCCGCGGTGCCGAGGTTGATGCGCGTGGCGCCGCTCTCGAGGGCATGTTCGAGCGAGGCGTCGTCGCGGATTCCGCCCGAGAGTTCGATCTTGATGCCCTCGGCCTGAGCGATGACCCGGCGAATGACGTCGACATTGTTGCCACGACCGAAGGCCGCGTCGAGGTCGACGAGGTGAATCCACTCGGCGCCTTGAGCCACCCAATCGGCGGCGGCGTCGGCCGGGTCACCGTGGTTGGTCTCGGTACCGGCCTGGCCCTGGGTGAGGCGCACGGCCTGGCCGTCGGCGATATCGACGGCGGGCAGCAGAACGAGGGCGGGGCTGTCGGTCATGGGAGGTCGGTGATCCTTCGGGTCGTGAGCCGCAGAGCGGGGCGGTGTCGTGCGGTCGAGAGCGAGTGCGCTGCCCTTACAGCGTGCGCAGCCAGTTCGACAGCAGCTGAAGGCCGGCATCGCCGGACTTCTCGGGATGGAACTGGGTTGCGGCCAGAGGACCATTCTCGACGGCGGCTATGAACTCGCCGCCGTGGTCGGCCCAGGTGACCAGTGGGGCGGGCAACGGGTGTTGCACCTCGAGCTCCCAGGTCTGCGCCGCGTTGGAGTGTACGAAGTAGAAGCGCTCGTCGGCGATGCCGGCGAACAGCCTCGACTCGTTGGGAGGGGTGAGCGTGTTCCAGCCCATGTGGGGCAGTACGTCGGCCCTCAGCTCGTCGACCGTTCCGGGCCACTCGCCGAGGCCTTCGGTGTCGACGCCACGCTCGACGCCGCGGCCGAAGAGCACCTGCATACCAACGCAGACCCCGAGTACGGCCCGACCGCCCGCGAGGCGCTTGTCGATGAGGTCGCCTCCACGTACGGTTTCGAGCGCACGCATGACCGCGTCGAACGCACCGACGCCGGGCACGAAGAGCCCGTCGGCCTCGGCGACCGCACGGCGATCAGCCGTGAGTTCGACCGTAGCGCCCACTTTTTCGAGCGCTTTCACGGCCGAGTGCACGTTGCCGCTGCCGTAGTCGAGCACAACCACCCGAGGCGAACTCACAGTGCGCCTTTAGTCGACGGGATGCCCGCCACCTGTGAATCGCGCTGCTTCGCAAACCGGAACGCGCGCGCGAAGGCCTTGAACTCGGCTTCGGCGATGTGGTGGGGATCTCTGCCGCCGAGCACCGTGATGTGAACTGTGAGCCCGGCGTGAAAGGTGATGGCCTCGAACACGTGACGAATCATGGAGCCGGTGAAGTGGCCGCCGATGAGGTGGTATTCGAACCCGGCAGGCTCACCGGTGTGCACGAGGAAGGGGCGACCCGAGATGTCTACGACTGCCTGAACGAGGGCTTCGTCAAGCGGCACGAGTGCATCGCCGAACCGGGAGATACCGCTCTTGTCGCCCAGGGCCTGGCGAATGGCCTGGCCCAGCACGATGCCGATGTCTTCGACCGTGTGGTGCACGTCGATGTCGGTGTCACCGCTCGCCTTGACGGTGAGATCGGTCAGCGAGTGCTTCGCGAACGCCGTCAGCATGTGGTTGAAGAACGGAACGCTCGAGTCGATGTGCGACTCGCCCGTGCCGTCGAGGTTCAGCGAGAGCTCGATGCTCGATTCGCTGGTTTCGCGCTGCAGACGGGCGGTGCGGGGTTCGGTCGACATGACGAAAAGTCTATCGGGCCGTCAGCTCACGCATCGCCTCGAGGAACGTGGTGGTCTCCGCACGCGTGCCCGCGCTGACGCGCAGGTGGTGCGCAATTCCGAGGTCGCGAATGATGATGTCGCGTTCGAGCAGCTGCTCGAACAACCGGTGCGAATCAGGCACGTTGCCGAACAGGATGAAGTTCGACGCACTCGGGTATGGGGTGTAACCGAGCTCGCGAAGAGTCACCTCGATACGGTCGCGCTGGGACTTGATGTCGTCGACCATTGCGAGCATCTCGGGGGTGTGCGCAAGTGCGGCGACCGCAGCCGCCTGCGTCAACGACGAGAGGTGATACGGCAGGCGAACAAGCCTGAGTGCGTCGCTGATGGCCGGGTCGGCCGCAAGGTAACCCAGGCGAGCACCGGCGAAGGCAAAGGCTTTGCTCATCGTGCGGGTGACGATCAGTCGCTCGCGCCCGGGAAGCAGCGACAGCGCAGTTTCTTCGCCCTCGACCCCGAACTCGGCGTAGGCCTCGTCAACGACGACAATGCCGCCGGTTGCGTCGTAGACGGCCTCGATGGTCTCGAGCGAAAGCGCTGTGCCCGTTGGGTTGTTGGGAGCACAGAGGAAGACGAGATCGGGCTCGGTGCGCTTCACCCAGTCGACAGCCGTCGCGGGGCTGATCACGTAGTCGGCATCCCGTTCGCCGGCGAGCCACTCGGTACCCGTTCCGGCGGCGATGATCGAGTGCATCGAATACGTGGGAGGAAACCCGAGTACCGAGCGGCCAGGCCCGCCGAAGGCCTGCAGGATCTGCTGGAGTACCTCGTTCGAACCGTTGGCGGCCCACACATTGTCGCGGGTGAGCCCGTGACCGAGGTAGTTCGCGAGGCTGTCGCGCAGCGCCAGGAACTCGCGGTCGGGATACCGATTCACTGTCAGCAGCTCGTGCGCAACAGCCTCGATGATCGAACGAGCGACGTTCTCGGGGATGGGGTGCGTGTTCTCGTTGACGTTGAGCGCCACGGCCACTTTGAGCTCGGGGGCGCCGTACGGCTTCAGCCCACGGAGGTCATCACGAATAGGTAGGTCGGCTAGTGAACTCACTCGCCCCATGTTACTGGGGGTGGGGTGCCCGAAGTGGAGCACTGCGAGCACGGCACTGCGGCTGGAACGCCTACTTCGCGGTGCTGTACTCGGCCGGGAGCGCGAGACGCTGGCCGGGCTGAACGCTCGACGAGTGCAGCTGGTTGAGGTTCACGATGTCGGCGATCACATCACGCGGGTCGGCCTTCGGATCGATGCTCTGGGCGATGGACCAGAGGCTCTGGCCCGACTGCACCGTGATGTAGGAGAAGTCGGCCGAGCCGGCATCGGCAGTGGCTATGGCTGACGAGGCACCGAAAACAGCGAAAGCGGCAAGCCCCGCGACGAGCGGGACGGCGGCGAGGAACCCGACCACGCGACGCCCGCGACGCGTGAGGCGCAGGCGGATGGTCGGTGTGACGGGTGCGTTTGGTGCCAGTGCGGTCATGGTTGCCTCCTGTGGAGATTTCGTACCCGACTCTCGGCCGGGAGAGCCGGGTACGAAGCTATGTTCCGAATATATATTCGATTGTTCGAATAAACAAGTTCGAATATGGACTTTTTATCGCGACACACTCGAACATGTGTTTGTTGCAGAGTCAGTCTTCGATACAGTTTCGATTGTCGAGATTGAAACCGAATCGGCGACTGATGAAAGTAAAGCGTGAGCCACTGACATTGGGTCGTCATCGAGAAGTGAGAAGCAGATGACCAGTGAACGCGGCGGCACCCGGCGACGAAAGTCGCTGAGCGAGAAGCAGCTGGCCATCCTCGAGATGATCTCCGATGCGGTGAACCAACAGGGCTATCCGCCGAGCATGCGAGAGATCGGCGATGCCGTCGGGCTGGCCTCTCTCTCGAGCGTGACCCACCAGCTGAACCAGCTCGAGCTGAGCGGTTACCTGCGCCGCGATCCCAATCGCCCTCGTGCGCTCGAAGTGCTCATCGACATTCCGAAGAGCGACAGCGTGAGCACCGACTCCCCCACCCCCCACGGCGATGTCGCTCTGGTGCCGATGGTCGGCCGCATCGCGGCCGGTGTTCCCATCACGGCCGAGCAGCAGGTCGAAGAGGTCTACCCGCTGCCCCGGCAGCTCGTGGGCAAGGGTGAGCTCTTCATGCTCAAGGTGGTGGGCGAATCGATGATCGACGCCGCCATCTGCGACGGCGACTGGGTGGTCGTGCGTACCCAGAAGACGGCCGAGAACGGTGACATCGTCGCTGCCATGCTCGACGACGAGGCCACGGTCAAGGTCTTCCGCCAGCGTGACGGTCACACCTGGCTACTGCCGCGCAACTCGAACTTCGAGCCCATCCTCGGCGACTATGCCACGGTGCTCGGCAAAGTCGTGGCGGTGCTCCGCTCCGTCTGACACCGCAGCACAAAAAAAGAGCGAAGGCGCCCAGCGGGGCCTTCGCTCTTTTCGTCTGCAGAAGTCGGCTCGCGCGACCTAGTGCGTGAGCACCTTCGCGCGCACCGCACGCGTCGCCTCGAGCATGTTCGTCAGCGACGCGACAGTCTCGTCGTACCCGCGCGTCTTGAGACCGCAGTCGGGGTTCACCCAGACCTGCCGATCGGGAATCGACGCCAGGGCCGTCTCGATCAGCTCGGTGACCTCGCCCACGCTCGGAACGCGAGGCGAGTGGATGTCATAGACGCCCGGCCCGATGCCCCGCGCGAACCCGCTGCTCTTGATGTCGGTGACGACCTCCATGCGGCTGCGCGCCGCCTCGATGCTCGTCACGTCTGCATCGAGCTGGTCTATCGCATCGATGACAACACCGAACTCGGAGTAGCAGAGGTGCGTGTGAATCTGGGTGCTCGCCTCGACCCCACTCGTGGCGAGCCGGAACGATCCCACCGACCAGTCGAGGTACGCGGCCTGGTCGGCCTTCTTCAGCGGCAGCAGCTCGCGGAGGGCTGGCTCGTCGACCTGCACCACCGTGATGCCCGCAGACTGCAGGTCGGTGATCTCGTCGCGCAGCGCCAGGGCCACCTGACGAGCAGTCTCGCCGAGTGGCTGGTCGTCGCGAACGAATGACCAGGCAAGAATCGTGACGGGCCCGGTGAGCATTCCCTTCACGGGCTTCTCGGTGAGCGTCTGCGTGAAGACCGACCAGTCGACCGTGATGGGCTTCGGGCGTGAGACATCGCCCCACAGCAGCGACGGGCGCGTACAGCGGGTGCCATACGACTGCACCCAACCGTTCTGGGTGACAGCAAAACCGTCGAGGTTCTCGGCGAAGTACTGCACCATGTCATTGCGCTCGGGCTCACCGTGCACGATGACGTCGAGACCGATCTCCTCTTGCAGTTCGACCACGCGGGTGATCTCGGCTCGCATCACCGCTTGGTACTCGTCGTCAGAGAGCACACCCGCCACCAACTGCGCCCGCGCACGACGGATGTCGCCCGTCTGCGGAAACGACCCGATGGTTGTCGTCGGGAGAAACGGCAGGTTCAGTGCTTGTTCTTGGGCTTTGGCGCGCACCGCGTAATCTTCACGCGCGAAGTCGGCCGCTGTCAGCGCAGCCTCGCGAGCACGAACGGCACCGTCACTCACGCCGGGCGCGGCAAGGCGAGCCGCCAGAGCAGCGGTCGAGGCCTCGAGCACCGACCGGATGCCCGCCACCCCCTTCTCGAGCCCCTCTGCCAGCGTGGCGACCTGCTCGACCTTCTGGTCAGCGAACGCCAGCCACGACTTCAACTGATCCCCGAGCAACTGCTCGGGCTCGACCGTGTGCGGCAGGTGCAGCAGTGACGTGGAGGTCGAAACCGAGACCGACGGCGAGAGCGCACGCAACGCTTCGAGCTTCTGCCACGCCTCAGCGAGGTCGCCGCGCCACACATTATGGCCGTCGATGACCCCACCCACCAGTGTCTTCGACGCCAGGGGATCAAGACCCGCGGCACCGGCGGCGGGCACAGTTCCGCGAACGAGGTCGAGACCGATCGCTTCGATGGGCGTGGCCGCGAGCACCGTCAGAGCGTCGTCGAGGCTGTTGTACGGCGCGGCGACGAAGATGGCCGGCCGGGCATCCGGAGCACCCAGATACTCGTAGGCCCGGGCCGCAGCGGCACTCGTGTCAGCGCTCGACACGTCGAGGCTCTCGCTGACGAGGGCGGGCTCGTCGAGCTGCACCCACTCGGCGCCGGCCTCGGCCAGGCGCCGCAGCAGCTCGGCGTAGACCGGCAGGAGGTCGTCGAGTCTGCTGAGCGGCACGAACCCCTCTGGCGCCTCGTCGCTCGGCTTGCTGAGCGCCAGGAAGGTCACCGGCCCGACGATCACGGGGCGCGTCAGGAACCCCTGCTGCAGGCCCTCTGAGAACTGCTGCACGAGCGCATCGCTCGCCAACGAGAACACCGTCTCCGGCCCGATCTCGGGCACGAGGTAGTGGTAGTTCGAGTCGAACCACTTCGTCATCTCGAGCGGCAGGCTGTCGCCCTCACCGCGCGCGATCGTGAAATAGCCGCCGAGGTCGACCCTGCCTTGGGCGTTCACCAGGCCGGCAAAACGCGCGGGCACCGCGCCGAAGGCAACGGCAGCGTCGAGCACGTGGTCGTAGTACGAGAAGCTCTCGGGTATCGACGAGTCGGTACGCCCGAGGCCGAGGCCTACGAGCCGTTCGCGCGTCTGCCGGCGGAGGCCCCGCGCGACCTGCTCGAGTTCTTCGACGCTGCTGCGCCCGCCCCAGAATGCCTCGACGGCCTTCTTCAGCTCACGGTTGGGCCCGATGCGTGGGTAGCCGAGAATGGTGCCGGAGGGGAAGGCCGGGCGACGGGGCGGTGTGGTCATGCTGACTCCTTGTTTCGTGTTCCATACTTCGGGGCCGACGCCGGCACCAGGCCGAGTTCTGCCAGAACTGTGAGAACTGCTTCGTGTCGATTGAATGTGTACAAGTGGATGCCCGGGGCCCCGCCCGCCGTCACAGCCGACACCAGCGCAACCGCGTTCTCGACCCCGACCGCAAACCGCTGCTCGTCGGTGTCTGCTGCCTCGAGGGCAGCGAGCAGCCGAGGCGGCGGAGTCAGCTCGGCCAGCTCGGCGATCCGTCGCAGCCGCGAAGCACTCGTGACCGGCATGACCCCGGGCAGAATCGGAATCGTCACGCCAGCGGCACGCGCCCGGTCGACGAACGCGAGGTAGTGCTCTGCCTCGAAGAAGAGCTGCGTAATGGCGAGCGTGGCACCCGCTGCCTGTTTGGCCAGCAGGGCATCCACATCTTGCCCATCGAACCTCGACCGCGGGTGGCCGTTCGGAAACGCGGCGACGGCGACGGTGACCTTGGCTCGGTGCCGGTCGACCTGCGCCGCGTGCGGAAGCCCGGGGAGCTGCACTTCGGTGTACGGCACGCGTTCGGCCTGCACCCGGTGAATGAGCTGCACCAGCTCACCGGCACTGCCGAGGTCACCCAGCGGGGCGGCGGCGCCGTCGACATCGTGCGGGAGGTCACCGCGCAGAGCGAGAAAACTGGTGATGCCCGCATCGAGAAATCGGCGGATCAGAAGCCCAGCTTCGGCGTGCGACGACCCTACGCAGGTGAGATGCGCCATGGGCTTCACCGCGGTGTTCTCACGAACATAACGCAGCGCCTCGAGCGACGAATCGCGCGACGACCCGCCCGCTCCGAATGTCACCGAGATGAATTCGGGCCCGGCCGCTGCCAGCGCGTCGATGGTCGCCGGCAGTTCCGCGGCGGCAGCAGCCGAGCGGGGCGGGTACACCTCGAACGAGAACGGAATCACAACAGGGCCTTCGATCACACGGGCAAATACGGCAGGCAGGCTGAGAGGCTCAGCATGAAGGGCGTATCGCGGGCGGGTGCCGGGCTCGGCTGTCGCTTTGCGCCCCCAAATGTGTGCGGGGCGACGAACATCAGCGACACTACAGGCGAGCCAGGCTCGCCGCTCGTGTGTGACTCTTTGTGACAGCAGGCGGTCAGTGCGTGCTGAACTCGAGAAGCTGGGCCTCGAATTCGGGTGTGACCAGGGCTCGCACATGGGTGCCGCCCTCTTCGTACTCGGTGCTCAGAACTGTGCTGTGCTGGTGCATCTGCGACACGAGATCGCCACGGTCGTATGGCACCAGAACGTCGACCTCAATCGAGGGCGTCGGCAGCATGCCGTCGAGCGTCGAGAGCAACTCGGCGATACCCTCACCGGTGCGCGCCGACACGAACAGCGAGTGCGGTTCGAGCCCGCGGAGCACGATGCGCTCACTCTCTGAGACCAGGTCGCTCTTGTTGAAGACGACGAGCTCGGGCACGTCACGCGCGCCGGCGTCACCCACCACGAGGCGAACTGTGCTCAGCTGGCTGGCCGGGTCGGGGTGTGAACCGTCGACGACATGCACGATGACGTCGGCATCGGCGACCTCTTCGAGTGTCGACCGAAATGCCTCGACGAGCTGCGTCGGCAGGCTGCGAACGAAGCCCACGGTGTCGACGAAGGTGAACTCGCGGCCGTCTTTCGTCTGTGTGCGGCGCACCGTCGCATCCAGCGTGGCGAACAGCGAGTTCTCAACCAGCAGGCCCGCACCGGTGATGCGGTTCAGCAGTGATGACTTGCCGGCGTTCGTGTACCCCGCGATGGCCACCGACGGCACGGTGTTGCGCTTGCGGTTGGCCCGCTTTGCCTCGCGTGCCGGCTTCATGGCCGCGATCTGCTTGCGCAGCCGCGACATGCGTGTGTGGATGCGGCGCCGATCGAGCTCGATCTTCGTCTCACCCGGCCCACGTGACCCCATGCCGGCTCCCGCGCCGCCCACCTGGCCACCGGCCTGGCGCGACATCGAGTCACCCCAGCCGCGGAGCCTCGGCAGCAGGTACTCGAGCTGCGCGAGCTCGACCTGGGCCTTGCCCTCCCGGCTCTTGGCGTGCTGGCTGAAGATGTCGAGAATGACCGCCGTTCGGTCGATGACCTTCACCTTCACGATGTCTTCGAGCGCGCGCCGCTGGCTCGGTGCCAGCTCGCTGTCGGCGATCACCGTGTCGGCCCCGAGCGCCTTCACTACGCTGGCGAGCTCTTCGGCCTTGCCCTTGCCGAAATAGGTGCTGGGGTCGGGGGTCGGGCGACGCTGCAGCAGACCATCGAGCACCGCGGCACCCGCGGTCTCTGCGAGCGCTGCAAGTTCGTGCAGCGAGTTCTCGGCATCGGTCAGCGTGCCCTGCGTGTACACGCCGATGAGCACCACATTCTCGAGCCGCAGCTGCCGGTACTCGACCTCGGTGACGTCTTCGAGCTCGGTTGAGAGCCCCGCCACCCGGCGCAGTGCCTGTCGGTCGGCACGGTCGAACTGGTCGCCGTCGTGGTTCTGCTGGCCGGCGCTCGTGCTATCGCGCTGAAGCGCCTGTGCGCTACCGGGGGCGAACAGTGCGTAACCGGATGCCCGGGCATCTGCCCTGGCCAGAACGCGGTCGACGGAGTCTTGTGACCCGTCGCTTTGCGTGTCCGTTCCTGTCGAAGTTGAATCGTTTTCAGTCATTGAATGCAAGACTAGCCCTCTCGTTTGCTAAGTTCCCTCTATGGCTACTGACAATGGGCACTACTTCTCGAGCCAGCCCACGACCCCTCTGCGGTTGAAGGAAATTCCCGTGACCATCGCCGGTCACTCGTTCGCAGCCACCACAGCAGGAGGGGTCTTCAGCCCTGATCGTGTCGATGTCGGAACCCAGGTTCTGCTCGCGAACACGCCCGCACCGCCCCCGGGCGGCAATCTGCTCGACGTGGGGTGCGGCTGGGGCCCGATCTCGCTGGCTCTGGCACTGTTGTCACCCCACGCCACCGTGTGGGCTGTTGACGTCAACGAACGTGCGCTCGACCTGGTGAGGGCCAATGCAGCCACGCTGGGCCTCGAGAACATCAACGCTGTGACGCCCGCGGATGTTCCCGCCGACATCGCCTTCATGACCATCTGGTCGAACCCGCCCATCCGGGTGGGAAAAGACGAACTGCACAACCTCATGCTGACGTGGCTGCCGCGCCTCGACCCCGGCTCAGACGCGTGGCTCGTCGTTCAGCGCAACCTCGGTTCTGACTCGCTGCACCACTGGCTCGAAGGTGCTCTGCCACCCGCGTTCTCGGTCACCCGCACCGCAACCCACAAGGGTTACCGTGTGCTGCGGGCCCGGCTTCGCGAGTAGAGTCTGCGCTCAGGCGAGGGTGACGTCGCCCTCGAACACCAGCTCAGCCGGGCCCGACAGCGCGACGTGTTCGCCGTCTTCTGTGGCGTACATGCGCACGCCGACGGCGCCGCCCGCAACCTCGACGCGCCACTGGTTGGGTGCGCCCGCGCCGGCCCAGTATCGAATGGCGAGGGCTGCAGCGACCGCGCCCGTTCCACACGACAGGGTCTCGCCGCTACCGCGCTCGTGCACCCGCATGCGGATATGGCCGACCCCGTTGCGAACCATCGGCTCGAGCGGCACGACGAACTCCACGTTCGCGCCGTCGGCCGGCTCGGGGTCGATTTGCGGAATGAACGTCAGATCTAGCGACTCGAGCTCAGCTTCGTCGAGCAGTGCCACCACCACATGCGGGTTACCCACGTTGATACCGAGGCCGGGCCTGGCAACCTGCAGGCCCCTGGCGCGAACGAGCGGCTCGCCGCCATCAAGCCTCCACCGACCGAGGTCGGCCTGAAAACCGGTGAGGTTGCGCTGCACGTCGACAACCCCCGAGCGCGTACCCACCACGAGGGTGTCGCCCGCCTCGAGTGTGGCCATGCCGTTCTCGAGCAGAAACTTCGAGAACACCCGGATGCCGTTGCCGCACATCTCTGCCACGCTACCGTCGGCATTGCGATAGTCCATGAACCACTCGGCGGCCTCGTCTTCGGCGAGTGACGCGGCGCCGGCATCGATGTTGACCGACCGCACCGCGCGAATGAGGCCGTCGGCACCGATACCGAAATGCCGGTCGCAGAGCGAGGCGATCTGGGTCGGCGTGAGCGACACCTCGCCGTCGGGGTCGGAGAACAGAACAAAGTCGTTGCCGGTGCCCTGGCCCTTGGTGAAGTGCAGCTCGATTGCCATGGCTCAAGCCTAGAGGAGCGCGTAGGCCTGCTCTCCCAGGTCGTCGGCCGCGGCATCCAGCCACACCGCCTCGCGATAGCGACGAAACCAGCTCACCTGACGGCGGGCATAGCGCCTGGTCAACGCCTGCGCCTCGGCGATGGCCTGAGCCTCGGTGAGGGTCTCGTGCAGCTCCCCCAGCGCCTGCGCGTAGCCGATGGCCCGGCTCGCCGTCACCCCGCGCTCGAGCCCCAGCGGAATGAGTGCGCGCACCTCGTCGAGAAGGCCCGCCGCCCACATGCCCACCACTCGCTGGTCGAGCCGTTGTACGAGCAAGTCACGTGGGTGCTGCAGTGCCAGCACCGTCGCCGACCGCCACGGCACAGGTCTATCGGGAAGCTGGCCGCTCACCGGAATACCCGTCAGCTCGATGACCTCGAGCGCGCGTACGATGCGCCTGCCGTTGTGTGGGCCGATGGATGCTGCAGCCTCTGCGTCACGCTCCACCAGCCTCTGGAACAGCAGCCCCACACCCCTCTCGGCCAACTCGGCCTCGAGACGACTGCGTACCTCGGCGTCGCGCACCGGAAACTGAAAATCGTAGATCACCGACGACACGTACAGCCCCGAGCCGCCGACGAGAATCGGCACCGCTCCCCTGGCGATGATGGCGTCGATCGCCTGTCGCGCATCGGCCTGGTATGCGGCCACCGAGACGTCGGCGGTGACGTCGTAGACGTCGAGCATGTGGTGCGTGATTCCGCGGCGCTCGGGCGGCGCGAGCTTGGCCGTGCCGATGTTCATTCCGCGGTACAGCTGCATGGCATCGGCGTTGACGATCTCCGCCGGTCTTCCCGCACGGGCCAACCGTTCGGCAGTGCTGAGGGAGAGATCTGATTTGCCGGTACCGGTGGCGCCGACGATCACAATGATTTCTGCGCTCATCTGGCCCATCTGTGATTGGTGGCTCTCGCTGACAGCGTCAGACGCAGCGAAAGCGCCCGTGCCTCACGAGGTTCGGTCAGCGCAGGTCGTCTGCGAGGTCGTAGATAGGGCTGGTGGCCACCCGCAGTGTGGGTAGCCCAAGCGAGACGCGACCGGGGGTCGACGAGGAGCCGTGCCCGTGGCCGTCGTCGGTGCTCGCGGGTACAGCGCACGAGTCGGACTGGTCTCTCTCCCACGCGTCGCCCGCACGGGTGCGGCGAACACGCAGCGGCTCACCATCGACGGAGTCGGCGATGAGGTAATACGGTTTTGCCCCACTCACGGTCACCGTGACGACGTCGCCCGGACGCGGCAGCGGCGACCCCTCCGGCACGTCGAAGTGCACCAGGCGGCTGTCTTCGGCACGGCCACTCATGCGGTGCGTGTCGGCATCTTTGCGACCCTCGCCGTTGGCTACGAGCAACTCAACTTGACGGCCGATGACCTTCTCGTTCTCTTCCCACGAAATGCGGTCTTGCAGCGCCATGAGGCGCTCGTACCGCTCTTGCACGACGGCCTTCGGCACCTGGTCGGGCATCGTGGCGGCCGGGGTGCCCGGGCGAATGGAGTACTGGAACGTGAACGCCGTGGCGAACCGAGCCGCTGCGACCACGCGGAGGGTCTCCTGGAAGTCTTCTTCGGTCTCGCCGGGGAAGCCCACGATGATGTCGGTACTGATGGCCGCGTGGGGCATGCGGGCGCGCACCCTGTCGAGAATGCCGAGGAACTTCTCTGACCGGTACGAACGCTTCATTGCGCGGAGGATACGGTCGGAGCCTGACTGTAACGGCATGTGCAGCTGCGGCATGACCGCGGGCGTCTCGGCCATCGCGTCGATGACGTCGTCGGTGAACGCAGCAGGATGCGGGCTCGTGAACCGGATGCGTTCGAGACCCTCAATTTGGCCGGCCGCCCGGAGCAGCTTGCTGAACGCCTCCCGATCGCCGAACTCGACACCGTAGGAGTTGACGTTCTGACCGAGCAGAGTGACCTCGATGGCGCCGTCGTCGACGAGAGACTGAACCTCGCGCAGCACCTCACCCGGGCGACGGTCTTTCTCTTTGCCGCGAAGCGACGGAACGATGCAGAACGTGCAGGTGTTGTTACAGCCGACCGAGATGGAGACCCACCCGCTGTAGCTGGAGTCGCGTTTCGTGGGCAGCGTTGACGGAAAGGTCTCGAGCGAGTCGAGAATCTCAAGCTGCGCTTCACCGTTGTGACGAGCACGCTCGAGCAGGCTGGGCAGCGCACCCATGTTGTGCGTGCCGAACACGACATCGACCCACGGGGCCTTCGACAGAATGACCGACTTGTCTTTCTGGGCCAGACAGCCGCCGACGGCGATCTGCATGCCCGCGTGGCGCCGCTTGACCGAGGCGAGGTACCCGAGGTTGCCGTAGAGCTTGTTGTCGGCGTTCTCGCGCACGGCGCACGTGTTGATGACCACCACGTCGGCCTCGCCCGACTCGTCGCGCACGTAACCGGCTGCTTCGAGCGACCCACTCAACCGTTCTGAGTCGTGCACGTTCATCTGGCAGCCGAAGGTACGAACCTCGTAGGTGCGGATGCGCCCCGACGATTCCACTGCGGCCGCCGACGGCACGATGATGGTGGGGGCTTCGCTGACGCTGCTCATAGTTGTCTCAGTCTACGTTCGTCTCGCCAACCGAGCCGAATCTCACCATTCCTCGGTGAGACCGGCCCGGCCGAAGCGGACCCGGTTGATGCGGACTCAGGTGATGGGGGCTCAGGTGCTGGGGACTCAGGTGATGGGGGCTCAGGTGCTGCGGACCCAGGTGATGCTGACTCAGGTGAAGCGCACTTTGCGCGGGCCCGGTGTGAGCGCCGCAGCCACGGCCGATCGAATGACGGCTGACGGGTAGCCCTTACGCATAAGGAACGACGTGAGGCGTCTCTCGGCCGTCTGCGCGTCGAGCCGGGCAAGCGACGGAGCACGCTTCTCCGCCAACTCGATGGCCCGCCGCAGTTCGTCGTCGTCATCGAGCGCCTCAAGGGCAGCAGAGATGATCTCGGGCTGCACGTGCCGCGTCGACAGTTCGTTCTTGATCTGTGACCGACCGTAGCCCTTGCGGCGATGAAGCGTCTCGACGAGGTTCTCGGCCAGGTCGAAGTCGTCGACATACTTGTTGGCGCGATAGCGGTCGAGAAAGACCTCGAACTCGCTCTCGTCGACACCATTCGCAGCCAGGAGCTTCGTGACCTCCCACTCGGAGAGTGCCTTGCGGGCGAGGGCGCGCACGACGACGTTCTCAAGGAACGCCTCGCGCTCGCCCTCACTCATAGCGTCTTCGACTTCGCTCTCACCGTAGCCATCGCCATCGAATTCGCCCTCACCGATCTCCTCCGGCACCGCGATCACACCGGGAAGATACGTGACCTTTGCGACCACGACTAAGCACCCTTACGTGCAGCAACCTTCGGAGCAATGGACTCGACCTTCGCCGTGTCAGTCGCTGCCGTCACCGCGACGACCTTCGGCGCGTTCGGGTCTTCGAGGAGGCCGAGCTTCATCTTGATCTTGTTCTCGATCTCGAGAGCAACATCGGGGTTCTCTTTCAAGAACCGACGCGAGTTCTCTTTGCCCTGGCCGAGCTGCTCGCCGTCGTACGTGTACCAGGCACCCGACTTGCGCACGATCTCGTTCTCGACGCCGAAGTCGATGAGGCTGCCCTCACGCGAGATTCCGATGCCGTAGATGATGTCGAACTCCGCCTGCTTGAAGGGCGGCGCCATCTTGTTCTTGACGACCTTCACCCGCGTGCGGTTACCCACGGCCTCGGTGCCCTCTTTGAGGGTCTCGATGCGGCGGATGTCGAGGCGGATCGACGCATAGAACTTCAGCGCCTTACCGCCCGCGGTGGTCTCGGGGCTGCCGAAGAACACACCGATCTTCTCGCGCAACTGGTTGATGAAGATCATGGTCGTGTTGGTCTGGTTGAGCCCACCGGTGAGCTTGCGGAGCGCCTGAGACATCAGACGGGCCTGGAGCCCTACGTGCGAGTCACCCATCTCGCCTTCGATCTCGGCGCGCGGTACGAGGGCTGCAACGGAGTCGATGACGATGAGGTCGATGGAGCCCGAGCGCACGAGCATGTCGGCGATCTCGAGGGCCTGCTCACCCGTGTCGGGCTGCGACACCAGCAGGGCATCGATGTCGACGCCCAGCTTCTTCGCGTATTCGGGGTCGAGGGCGTGCTCGGCGTCGATGAAGGCGGCGATACCGCCGCCACGCTGCGCGTTCGCGATGGCGTGCAGGGTGAGCGTGGTCTTACCCGACGATTCAGGCCCGTAGATCTCAACGATGCGGCCGCGGGGAAGCCCGCCTATGCCGAGCGCGACGTCGAGCGCGATGGAACCGGTGGGGATGACCTCGACGGGGGCGCGGTCATCGCTGCCGAGGCGCATGATCGACCCCTTGCCGAACTGGCGGTCGATTTGTGCGAGTGCTGTTTCGAGAGCTTTCTCACGAGTGGCATCTGAGGGCATGTGGTGTCTCCTTCAATAGGCGTGAGGTCGGGTCTCGAAGAAACCCGGCACCCGCAATGTGGTGTGCCTATAGGCTGTCGCGCCCCGCCACGAGTGATTCGCGGAAGATTGGCGACAAGGCATAAACGCGCACGTTCTGAACGGTTTTCACACTACGCACGACCACCGACACTGCGTGCCGGAGACCCGTGAACTGTGGAGAACAGCCCAAAACGTCTCGCTGTGAAGGAGACTAGCAATACCCGAACATATATTCGAGTGAATGCCTCGGCGTGTTGCCGCACTCGAACATAGAAACGAGCCGGACAGAGGGGTGAGCTACGACCGGGGCAGTGGGAGCCCAGCACCGTGCCAACGGCTCGTCGGCACATCGGCGGCACGGCAGAGTGCGATCCACACCTCGCGGGCATCTTCACCGGCGCCGATGGCCTGGTCGGCCGTGCGACCGCCGAACTCGGTCAGAACGAGGTCGCTGGTGACGACGCGACCGAAGCCTGACCCGAACTCGTCGAGCACGGCCTGCCGAAATTCGCTGACACGCACCGGTTAGCGGGTCACCAGACCGGCATCGAAGCCCGCGACGAACTCGTCGGGCACAGTGTCGGGAATGGTGTCGATACCCTCGATGACGGCCAGACGGTCGCCCACCTCGCGCATGATGACCGAGATAGGAGTGTCGAGAGCGTCGGCAACCGAAGCGAGAATCTCGCTGGAGGCTTCTTTCTGACCGCGTTCGACCTCGCTGAGGTAACCAAGTGCAACACTGGCCTTGCTTGCGACCTGCCGAAGGGTTCTGCCCTTCTGAAGACGGAAGTCCCGCAGTACGTCGCCGATTTCTTGACGAACTAAAATCATCGGAGCCTCCTTAGCGTGTCTATCTCAGTCGAGCCGTTCGAATCTGTACCACAAACTCTAAACGACGGAGACTGGACTTTCGTTGTTAATGACGTCAGGTGTAACGAGATCGAAACCTGAGTCATTCCCGCGCAACCTGCTTCATATCTGCGCTCTCAGGATTCGCACGGCTTCGCTGACGGCCGCAGCCCTGATCTGGTCACGGCTCCCCGTGAGGTGCAAGGCGAAACTCGACGTCTTGTCGCCGACCGCCAGCCCCACGTAGACAGTTCCTTCTGCATGGCCGTCTTGCGGGCCCGGGCCCGCCACTCCCGTTGTCGAGATGCCGATCGAAGCGGGTGACCCATCGACCGACAGCGCGAACCGAACCCCTTCGGCCATCTGCTCGGCGACTTCCGGATGCACGGGCCCCTGTGACCGCAACAGAGTGGCATCCACCCCCAGCACCGTGGCCTTGATACTCGTATTGTAGGCCACGACTGCCCCGAACACCACACTCGATGCCCCCGCCGGCCTGATCAGCTCAGCCGCCAGCAGACCGCCGGTCAGTGACTCGGCGACGGCCACGGTCTCGCCGCGCCGTGCGAGGTCGGCTATCAGTCGCGCGGTGAGGTCTTCGCCCTCGTCGTGTGACCCGTCGGTCACTGCTTCTTGGCCTTGTTGAGCTTGAAGTCTTGGTACAGGTAGTCAAGACCGGTGATGACCGTGAGCACGAATGCGATGCTCATGAAGATGGCGTTGACCACGAACATCCAGTCACCCAAGGGCACCCAGAGCGGCAGCAGGGCCAGCGAGATGGCGATCGACTGGGCAAGTGTCTTGATCTTGCCGCCGCGCGAAGCGGGAATGACCCGCTGGCTCAGCACGGCGAACCGGTAGACGGTGATGCCCACCTCGCGGATGAGGATGATGATGGTGACCCACCACGGCAGCTCGCCGAGAATCGAGAGGCCCACCAGTGCGCCGCCCGTCAGCACCTTGTCGGCGATCGGGTCGAGAATCTTGCCGAGGTCGGTGACCTGGTTGTTGCGGCGCGCGAGGTGCCCGTCGATGCCGTCGGTCGCGATGGCGAGAATGAACAGGATGGCCGCCGCGTACCGGAGGCCACCGTCGGCGCCATTGTCGGCCAGCAGCATCCAGAAGAAGATCGGGGCCAGCAGAATGCGGATGACGGTGATCGCATTCGGCAGGTTCCAGTTGCTGGGCTTCGCGGGCACGCTCTGTGCCGAAGTCGGGCTGGTCATTTTGCTACTCTCTGCCGGTGTAGCCCCAGGCGTCTTCATCGTCTGTGACTTCAACCTCAGGATAGCCGTCGCCGGGCTCGCTCAGAGGGTCGACGTCGTAGCGGTTGTCAGAGGCCGACGGCACGAGAGAGGTGGGCAGGGGTGCGGTGGCGGGCAGGGCGGCCGGGGCAGCGGCGTACGACGCCGAGCCGCCGACAGAAGCTGGGGCAGACGCACCCACAGACCCACCCGGGCCCGCAGCCGAGCCGTGAGCCGCGACATCCGACCCCCGCAGCATGGCCAGCACCTCGGGCAGTTGTTCGGCCGTCACGAGCACGTCGCGTGCCTTCGAACCCTCTGAGGGCCCGACGATCTCACGCGACTCGAGCAGATCCATCAAACGACCCGCCTTCGCGAAGCCCACCTTGAGCTTGCGTTGCAGCATCGAGGTCGAACCGAACTGCGTGTTCACGATGAGCTCGGCGGCCTGCAGCAGCACTTCGAGGTCATCACCGATATCAGAATCGATCTGCTTGGTGACGGCGGCGACCGTGACGTCGTTGCGGTACTCGGGCCGCGCCTGCAGCGTGACGTGCTTGACGACCTTCTCGATCTCGCTCTCGCTGACCCACGCACCCTGCACACGAACCGACTTCGAGGCCCCCATGGGGAGAAAGAGCGCGTCGCCCTGCCCGATGAGCTTGTCGGCACCGGGCTGGTCGAGAATGACCCGCGAGTCGGTGACGCTGGTCACGGCGAACGCCAGCCGCGACGGAACGTTGGCCTTGATCAGGCCCGTCACCACGTCGACGCTGGGGCGCTGGGTCGCCAGCACGAGGTGGATTCCGGATGCCCGGGCCAACTGTGTGATGCGAACGATCGAGTCTTCGACATCTCTCGGTGCCACCATCATGAGGTCCGCGAGCTCGTCGACCACGATGAGCAGGTACGGGTACGGCTTCAGCACCCTGTGGCTGCCGGCCGGCAGAATGAGCTCGCCGTTGACCACCGCCCGGTTGAAGTCGTCGATGTGCCGAAACCCGAAGCTCTCGAGGTCGTCGTAACGCATGTCCATCTCCTTCACGACCCAGGCCAGCGCTTCGGCGGCCTTCTTCGGGTTCGTGATGATGGGCGTGATGAGGTGTGGAACACCCTGGTAGGCGGTCAGCTCGACGCGCTTGGGGTCGATCAGCACCATGCGCACCTCGGCGGGCGTGGCGCGCATCAGGATGCTCGTGACCATCGAGTTGACGAAGCTCGACTTGCCCGAGCCCGTCGACCCAGCCACGAGGAGGTGAGGCATCTTGGCGAGGTTCGCGATGACGAACTTGCCCTCGACGTCTTTACCCACGCCGATGGTCATCGGGTGCGTGTCGTTCGTGGCCTTCGCCGAACGCAGCACATCGCCGAGCGACACGATCTCGCGGTCGGTGTTCGGAATCTCGACCCCGATGGCGCTCCGGCCGGGAATCGGCGAGAGAATACGCACTTCGTTGCTCGCGACCGCATACGAGAGGTTCTTGCTGAGCGCGGTGACACGCTCGACCTTCACGCCCGGGCCGAGTTCGATCTCGTACCGGGTGACGGTCGGGCCGCGCGAGAAACCAGTGACTTTCGCGTCGACCTGAAACTGGGTGAGTACTTCGGTGAGGGCACGCACGATGTCGTCGTTCGCGGCCGAACGGGCCTTCGACGGCTCGCCGAGCACGAGGCTGGTGGCGGGCGGAAGCGAGTAGTTTCGCTCTTCAGCCTCTTTCACCTCGGCCAACGGAATGAAGCCAGCGTCATTGCCCATCCCCGGCAGAACCGCGGGCTTCGCTTCGCCCGGGAACAGCACGCCCGTGAACGAGGCCTCGTCGGTGCCGGCATCGTCGCGGATGCCCGTAGCAGACTTCGAGCCGGGCAGAATCTCGCCCGTGAAACGTTTGACCGCCTGCTCGGCTGCTTCCATGTCGCCGAGCACGGCCGCCCCGAAGGCCATGGTGTCTGCGGCGTCAGCGCTGCCGGCGCTCTCGTCGACGGTGCGGTCGACAACGGCGCTCAAGACCTCGGTGCGGTCGGAGTTCGAGGCCCGGGCATCCGGAACCCGACCGAGAACCTCGGTGGGCGGGGTGCGGTCTTCGACGGTCGTGATGGGGCTGTCGAACGCGGGATCTTCTTCGCGGCCACTCTTGTTTCGGCGCCACCACGGCAGGGAATCGACGTCGACCTCATCGAAGTCGAGCTGCAGGTCGCCGGTCTGGTTGGCGTCGCCCGCACCCTTGCCCGCCTTGTTCTTGGGATCGCGCGGTTCGGGCGCCTCGCCGAACGCCGCGCCGAAGAGGTAGTTGTAGAGCTCGCGAAGCCGAATGCCGACCTTGTTGGGCGGGGTCTTCGTGATGATGAACAGCGAGAGCAGAAGCAGGAGCGACACGATGATCGTCGCGCCCACCGAGGTTGTGACGGCGATGAGGGGCGCGGCAATAACCCAGCCGAACACTCCCCCGGCCTTCGCCAGCGACTCCATGCCGGCGGCGGGTGAGGGCTGCGGGCTGAACACGTGGCAGAGGCCCGAAACGGTGAGCAGCAGGATGCCCAGGCCGATGCCGATGCGCCCGTTGTCGTTCACCGAGTTCGGGTGCCGAAAGAGCCAGATGGCCAGGAGCAGCATCACGACGGGCAGCGCGTACGCCATCCGACCGAAGAGGCCGCCGAACGTATAGGCGTCGAGCAGATTTGCGACGGGGTTGGCCACGAGGAACCACTCGATGACCGCGCCGGCCACCGCGAGCACGAACAGCAGGAAGGGGAAGCCGTCGCGCCGCTCGTCTTTGGCCAGCTTCTCGTGGCCGAAGGCGCGAGCGGCGCCGCCCGTGAGGTGGGCGAGGCCGAGGTACATCTTCGCGAAGGGGCCGGGGCCACCGTCGTCGATCGGGTAGCGCACGGTCTTCTGAACGCCGGTCTGGCCCGTGGGCTTGGCGGCGGTTGTTCTGCGGGGGGTCGGCGTTTTCGCCCCGGAGCCGCCCGCACCGCGGGCGCGGGAGTTCGACCTGGTACTCGTAGCCATGCGTCAACGCTACTGTTCTGCGCTCAAAACGGCCGGTAGCCGCTCCGAGCGCGTCTCAATTTCGGTCAGTGTCTCTGGCGTCACAGCCCGCCGGTGGTGCTGCTCGAGCCGACCCGGCCGGCGAGGCTCATACTCAGATCGCCCTGTAGCGAAATCCAGCCGCGCGTGCTGAACACCAGCGTGCGGTGCGCCGGCGCGGTGGCCTGCAGGCGGCACGAGTGCCCCTGCTCGAGCGCCGGCAGGTCGAACAAAAACACTGCACCACCCGAACCGTCTGGATACTTCGTCACGGTGTCGCGGCTCAGGATGGTCGTGCAGGTGTTGAGGTCGTCGCAGGTGATGAACGCGCCGAAGCCGCCCACCGCGTCGCTCGCGCGAAGGCCGCTCAGGGCGCCCGTCACCAGCAGGTCGTGCGCCGCCGGATTGCCGCTGAGCGGCACCACGAAGTTGAGTACTGACGCAGAACCGGCCGCCGGAGCGACCGTAACGACCTGGGAGGCTCTGGCAGCAACCGGGGCGGGCGTGGCGAATGCAGCCGATGGCACTCCGAGCGCGGTCATGCCCGCAGCGCACGCCGTAATTGCGGCAATCGCCGCTATGCGTGCCGCCTGAGCCATGCGGGCGGCCTGAATTGTTCGAGTCATTCTGTCTCCTTCGTCGTGAACAGGGTTCACAACAAGAGAGTCAGAAAGTCCTCGACGCTTACGGGAGAACTGGTTACACGCAGCTTCCGGCCTGGTTGTCGGTGCCGGCCGTCGCGAACGCCGGGTCGATGCCCGCGGCGAGAACACGCACACCAGAGACTCGGTTGGCTTTGTCGGCATCCCAATACGAACCGCCCGACCGATCCTTGGCCACCTCGAAGACGAGCGTGCCGGGGGTGTCGGCGAGAGCCCACACGTCTGACACCGAGCCCGAGTAGACCATCGAGAGACGGTCTCCGTACTTCTGAGTGAGATCAGCCTCTGCGGTTCCGACGCCCGCCCCTTCGGCGGTCACGAGAGCCGGATCACGTACGTCGATACGCGAGACGACATCAGCCGCAGCGACCATGAACCCGGAACCCCCGAAATCGGGGTATGTCGAGAGCCACCGATCACTTACCGCACCCGGGTAGCCTCCCGAGCTGGCGTAAAGCGGGTCGGCGTCGCAGTGGTTCGCCGAGAACCGGATCATCGACGAGAGCGCTGGCGCAGCACCCACCTGCAATGAACCGATTCCCTGCGGCGAGACCACCAAGCTGGCATACGCCGGAGCGGAGCTCTCCGCCACCGCCGACGACGGCACGGCCGGTGTCGTTGCTGCAGTCGTCCCTGAAGAAGGCGCCACTGAGGCACTGGACGAGCCGTGCGCACCCGCTGATGCAGGCGCGCGCTCAGTACCCGCGCACCCCGTAATCAAGCCGAGCATTACGACGAATGCGGCCGTCGCAATTGAGGTGCGTCGTACGTGAACGAGTGTTTCTGAGTGCATACACAGAAAGTAGCAGTTCAGCTCTCGCTCGGCAGTCCGCAAATTTGCGGACGCGAGTCACAATCAAATAATGAAGCGCCGAAACCAGCGCACGACATGTTGTGCGTGGCGCTGTACTCGCAGCACGGGCCGAGATCAGCCCAGGCCGCCTGTTCGCGCGACCGGGATCGTTGTGCCGGAGAAGACAAGCCGCGTCTGCCCATATTCGCCGCATGACGGGCACGACGCGGCCATCATCACAGCCGACGGTTACACTGAACGCTCGTGCATCGGAGACACCAATCCAGCGGATCCGTTACGCGAGTTTCGCGAGCAAACGGAAGTTACGCCTCGATGACGACCGGCACGATCATGGGGCGACGACGGTACGAGGTGTTCACCCAGCGACCGACCGTGCGACGCACGACCTGCTGCAGGGCGTGGGTGTCGCGAGTGCCGTTCTGCGCGGCATCGGCGAGGGCAGCAGCGATCTTCGGCTTGACCTTGTCGAAGACCGATTCGTCTTCGGCGAAACCCTTGGCGTGAATCTCTGGCCCGACCACGATGCGGCCGGTGCCGGCCTCGATGACGACGATGATCGAGATGAAGCCCTCTTCGCCGAGAACACGACGGTCTTTGAGGTCGTCGTCGGTGATCTCGCCGACACTGTTGCCGTCGACGTAGACGAAGCCGAGGTCATACTGGCCCACCACGCGGGCGACGCCGTCTTTCAGGTCGATGACGGTGCCGTCGTCAGCCAGGATGGTGTTCTCGACCGGCACACCGGTCTCGATGGCCAGCTGCGCGTTCGCCACGAGGTGGCGATACTCACCGTGAACCGGCATGACGTTCTTCGGCTTCAGGATGTTGTAGCAGTACAGCAACTCGCCCGCCGTGAGCTTCTGGTGCGAACCCGCGCGCTGCGCACCCGTCAAGTGGGCAGGTCAGAAGCGAATGCAGGCAATCGAACCTCTCCGCTGCGCTTCGGCCGGATACGTCACCGGATGAGGGAAGGCCGATCCCGCGCAGCCACGGCCTTCGCTGCTGGATTCATCGGAATCGAATTTCCTGCACAAGCAATGCAGCGCGAGCGTCGGCCACGCCGATGCGCTATCCCAGCCCGCCGGTTTTGCTGTACCTCACCGCTGTTGCGCGATACAGAACCGACTGGAACCCCCCGTTGTTGGCATCGATCTCCGGGAGCCCTGCTGATACGACTGAAGGCATCGACGTCGTAGTCTGCACGTCCAGACGGAACGACGTGTTGACCCAGCGACATGCGCTAAGTGGCGAATTGTGCACGGCGCAAAATTCAGCACGTGCACAATTCACTGGCCGAGTCTCCAGGAGAGCCAACAGGCAATCGGCCCGGCGATCGCCCTTCCTGCGAGCCGGCGGCCGGAACTAAACACGCAGTCTAGAGGCCGCCTGTGGAGCTGTATGTCGGCATTGAACCAACCAAGTGCACGTTGGGAATATTTGCGTTTGGTGAGGTCTCGAAGGTAGCCGGGCCCTTGTTCACGATGTTCATGAAACGACCGGGTCGGTCGACCACAACAGAGAGAGTGCAGGTGTTCCCTTTTTCGGAATTTGGTATGCTCGAGCCGACCCAGAATGCATGCTGTGTCGGCGAGAGGGAACTTGTCGTTGCAATAGTCGCGCCATCGCTGCATTCGAGGAGAACACCGAAGTCAGCCGCTTGCAGCGAACCGATGTTCGAGACGTTTACGTTGAGGGCTACCGTCCTAGGCCATTCGCCGGCGTCGGGCACCGTGAACGTGGCAACTGAGATACTCGGGGCCGGTGCCGCATTGGCAACCGGCGCCGAGACCAACGTTGTGCCAGTGAGAGCTAGTCCGGCCAGGCCGAGACCAAGGATTCGAGTACGAGTGAAAATTTTCATAAGAGCCCCTTTCAAAAGCTTCCAATGAAAGAGAGCAACTCGACGTCAATCCATTACGCGAGTTCTCGAACCGATTGTGAAAGTTACGCCTCGATGACGACCGGCACGATCATGGGGCGACGACGGTACGAGGTGTTCACCCAGCGACCGACCGTGCGACGCACGACCTGCTGCAGGGCGTGGGTGTCGCGGGTACCGTTCTGCGCGGCCTCGGCGAGGGCAGCAGCGATCTTCGGCTTGACCTTGTCGAAGACCGATTCGTCTTCGGCGAAGCCCTTGGCGTGAATCTCGGGGCCGACCACGATGCGGCCGGTGCCGGCCTCGATGACGACGATGATCGAGATGAAGCCCTCTTCGCCGAGAACACGACGGTCTTTGAGGTCGTCGTCGGTGATCTCGCCGACACTGTTGCCGTCGACGTAGACGAAGCCGAGGTCATACTGGCCCACCACGCGGGCGACGCCGTCTTTCAGGTCGATGACGGTGCCGTCGTCAGCCAGGATGGTGTTCTCGACCGGCACACCGGTCTCGATGGCCAGTTGCGCGTTCGCCACGAGGTGGCGGTACTCGCCGTGAACCGGCATGACGTTCTTCGGCTTCAGGATGTTGTAGCAGTACAGCAACTCGCCCGCCGCAGCGTGGCCAGAGACATGCACCTTGGCGTTGCCCTTGTGAACGACGGTCGCACCGAGCTTGGTGAGGCCGTTGATGACGCGGTAGACGGCGTTCTCATTGCCGGGGATGAGTGAGGACGCGAGGATGACCGTGTCACCGGGCCCGACCTCAATCTGGTGCTCGAGGTTGGCCATGCGCGAGAGCACCGCCATCGGCTCGCCCTGCGAACCGGTCGACATGTAGACGATCTTGTCGTCGGGGATGTCGCCGGCCTTCTTGAAGTCGACGAGCACGCCTTCGGGAACCTTGAGGTATCCGAGCTCTTCTGCGATACCCATGTTGCGCACCATGGAACGGCCGAGCAGCGCCACCCTTCGCCCATTGGCGTGTGCGGCATCCAGAACCTGCTGCACACGGTGAACGTGCGAGGAGAAGCTGGCCACGATGACCCGGCGGGGAGCACGAGCGATGACCGAATCGAGCACGGGGCCGATGGTGCGCTCAGAGGGGGTGAACCCGGGAACGTCGGCATTGGTCGAGTCGACCAGGAAGAGGTCGACGCCGGCTTCACCGAGGCGGGCAAAGGCACGCAGGTCGGTGATGCGGTTGTCGAGGGGCAGCTGATCCATCTTGAAGTCGCCGGTGTGCAGCACCACGCCCGCGACGGTCTTGATGGCCACGGCCAGCGCGTCGGGAATGGAGTGGTTCACCGCGACGAACTCGAGCTCGAACGGGCCCATCTGCTCGATCTGGCCCTCTTCGACCTGAAAGGTGTAGGGCTTGATGCGGTGCTCTTTGAGCTTCGCCTCGACGAGTGCCAGCGTGAGGCCGGAGCCGATGAGGGGAATGTCGTTCTTCAAGCGCAAGAGGTACGGCACAGCGCCGATGTGGTCTTCGTGGCCGTGGGTGAGCACGATGCCGACGACGTCTTTCAGACGGTCACGCACCAGCGAGAAGTCGGGAAGAATGAGGTCGACGCCGGGCTGGGTCTCTTCGGGGAACAGCACGCCGCAGTCGACGATCAGCAGCTTGCCATTGATTTCGAACACGGTCATGTTTCGGCCGATTTCGCCGAGGCCGCCGATGGGGATGACTCGCAGCGTGTCGGGCTTCAGGGGCTGGGGTGCGAATGTGGGATTGGGCATATGCCCTCCTAGATGTCTGTGATTGAGTTGTGTCTGCCGCGTTTTAGCGGGTCGTACCAGGGATTTTGGGCAGCGCGCCACCGGCGGCTGCGTTACGGTCGGGCCGGAAGTTTGTGAAGCTGACGCCCGGAATGCTGCGCACGAGATCGATTTCGTCTTCGATCTTCGCCGCCTCCCACTCTTCGGGGCCGACGAGGGGCAGGCGCACGCGCGGGCTCGCAATGCGGCCGAGCCCGTGCAGGATGTACTTCGCTGCAACGGTGCCGGGCACGTGCGTCATGGTGGCGCGCACGAGCGGCTCGAGCGCCTTGTGCATCAGTGTGGCCGTGGCCAGGTCGCCCGCGTTCACCGCGTCGATCATGATGCGGTACGGGCGCGCAGCGATGTTGTTGGTGACGCCGATGAGGCCGGTTGCGCCCACGGCGAGGTGCGGCAGCACGTTCGAATCGTCGCCCGAGAAGTACATCAGGTCGGTCTGGTTCAGCACGCGGCTGACCTCACTGAAGTCGCCCTTGGCGTCTTTGATAGCGAGGATGTTCGGGTGCTTCGCCGCCCGCAGAATGGTGTCGTACGCGATGGGCACACCCGTGCGCCCCGGAATGTCGTACAGAATAACCGGCAGATCGGTGGCGTCGGCGATCATGCGGAAGTGCGTGAGGATACCGGCCTGGGTGGGCTTGTTGTAGTACGGCGTCACGACGAGGTTGGCGTCGGCACCCGCCTTCTCGCTCTGCTTCGCGAGTTGCATGGCGTGCGCGGTCTCGTTGGAGCCGCCGCCGGTGATGATCTTCGCGCGGCCGTTGGCGACCGACTTGGCCACCTCGACGAGCCTGATCTTCTCGGCGTCGGTGAGGGTGGACGTCTCGCCCGTTGTTCCTGACACCACGATGCCGTCGGCACCGTCGCTGATCACCGTGTCGATGTGCTTCTCGACACTCACCCAGTCGACTTCACCGTCTGCGGTGAAGGGGGTCACCAGGGCTACGAGCACCTGGCCGAACGGGTTCGCCCGGCTCAGCGGAGCAGATGGTGCGGAGGAAGAAATATCAGACACGTCTACAGGGTAGCGGGGAATCAGAACCCGAGCCTGCCCAACTGCTTCGCATCACGCTGCCAGTCTTTGGCCACTTTGACCCGGATGCTCAGAAACACCTGTTTGCCGACGAGCGGCTCTATGGCGGCACGAGCCCGCGCACCCACGTCGCCCAGGCGAACGCCGCCCTTGCCGATGATGATGCCCTTCTGGCTGTCACGTTCGACGAACAGGTTCGCGTAGATCTCGACGAGGTCGCGGTCGTCACGCTCGATCATGTCGTCGATGGTGACGGCGATGGAGTGCGGCAATTCGTCTTCAACCCCTTCGAGTGCGGCCTCACGGATGAGCTCGGAGATGCGAGCCTCGAGACCCTCGTCGGTCGTCTGATCGTCGGGGTAGAGCTTCTCCGAACGCGGCAGTAGCTTGATGAGCTCGGCCGTCAGAATGTCGAGCTGCAGGTTGCTGGTCGACGAGATCGGGATGATCGCCTCCCAGTTGCGCATCTCCGAGATGGCGAGCAACTGCTCGGCCACGGCGGGCCTCGACGCGGCGTCGATCTTCGTGACGATGGCCACCTTCTTGGCACGCGGGAAGGCGTCGAGCTGTTCGTTGATGAACTTGTCGCCCGGCCCGATCTTCTCATCGGCGGGCACGCAGAAACCGATGACGTCGACATCGCCGAGCGTCGACTGAACCACCGAGTTGAGCCGCTCGCCGAGCAGCGTGCGGGGCCGATGCATACCGGGAGTGTCGACCAGGATGAGCTGGCCGTCGGGGCGGTGCACGATTCCGCGGATGGCCCGCCTGGTGGTCTGCGGTTTCGAACTGGTGATGGCGATCTTCTCGCCCACCAGGGCATTGGTGAGTGTGGACTTGCCCACGTTCGGGCGCCCCACGAACGAGACGAAGCCCGCTCGAAAGTCTGGGTCGGAGACGATATCTGAGCCGATCATGCTTACCCCTTTTCGGGCGTGTGTGGAGCTGCGAGTGAAATGGTGCTGCCTGCTGCCGAAGCAACAGTGAAGTTCTCGGGGTCGTCGCGTTGCACGACGATCGTGGTGATGCGCCGGCGACGCCCGTCGGTGCGCTCGGCCGTGAGTGAGAGACCGGCCACGTGGGCGACAGAACCCTGCACGGGCAACCGCCCGAGCACCTTGCCGAGCAGCCCGCCCACCGAGTCGACGTCGTCATCGCCCAGTTCGATTCCGAACAGTTCACCGAGTTCGTCGACCGCCAGCCGTGCACTGACGCGGAAGACGCCGGTGGAGAGTTCTTCGACCTCGACGACCTCACGGTCGTACTCGTCGGAGATGTCGCCGACGAGTTCTTCGATCAAGTCTTCCATGGTGACGAGCCCGGCGATTCCGCCGTACTCGTCGACGACCATGGCGAGGTGGTTCGACTCGAGCTGCATCTGACGCAGGGTGTCGTCGACTTTCTTCGATTCGGGGATGAACAGGGCCGGCTTCGCGAGCTCAGCCACGGTCACCACGTCGACCTTCTTGGGCTTCTCGTGCGAGAGCCGCGCGGCATCGCGCAGGTACAGGATGCCCGTGATCTCGTCGACCGAATCGGCGACCACGGGCATCCGGGAGACCCCACGGCTGAGAAAGAGGCCCATGCTCTGCCCCACGGTAGAGCTCTGCTCGATGGTGACCATGTCGGTGCGCGGAATCATGACCTCGCGAACGACGGTGTCGTTGAATTCGAGAATGGAGTGGATGAGCTCGCGGTCGTCTTCTTCGAGCACATCGAGCTCAGTTGCCTCGTCGACCATGCTGAGAAGCTGCTCTTCTGACGAGAAAGTTGCCGTGGCGGCGCGACCGGGCGTGACCCTGTTGCCGAGCGCCACCAGGGCATTCGCGACGGGCCCGAGCAGCACCCGCAGCAGGTGCACGAGCACCGCGGTGAGCTGCAGCACCACCTTGGCGTGGGCCCGGCCCACACTGCGTGGGCTCGAACCGACGAGCACGAATGACACCCCGGTCATGATGAGGATCGATAGCACGAGCGCGAGCCACACATTGTCGAGGCTGAACGCCAACGAGATGGTGACGAGCACCGCGGCCGAGGTCTCGACCACGACCCGCATGAAGTTGACCACGTTGACGTGGGCACCCGTGTCTTCGGCGATCGCCCGCAGCGACCGCTTGGCGCGTGAGTGCTCGCTGAGCTCCAGAATGTCGGCTCGCGACAGCGACGCCATTGCCGAATCGGTGGCGGCGAAGAGGCCGCCAAGGGCTACGAGAACAAAGGCGACCGCGATGAAGGGGCCGACGAGAGGAAGGGAGCTCATGTGCGTCGGCGGCGCTCCTTCATGGAGAAGCCAACCAGAATGTCGCCCTGGATGCCGAACATCTCTTTCTCTTCGGCCGGTTCAGCGTGGTCGAACCCGAGCAGGTGCAGCAGCCCGTGCGTGGTGAGCAGCAGCAGTTCTTCGAGCGTGGAGTGCCCGGCCGCCTCGGCCTGGCCCTCGGCGACCTGCGGGCAGAGCACGATGTCGCCGAGCAGCCCGGCGGGCGTAGGGGCGTCTTCGGTGCCGGGGCGCAGCTCGTCCATGGGAAAGCTGAGTACGTCGGTGGGGCCCGGCTCGTCCATCCACTGCACGTGCAGTTGCTCCATGGCGGCCTCGTCGACCAGAACGATGGCGAGCTCGGCATCGGGATGCACGTGCATCTGCTCGAGCGCGTACGTGGCCAGGCGCAGCAACGTGGGCTCGTCGACCGGGATCGACGACTCGTTGTTGACTTCGATGCTCATGCGCGGTCTCCTCGACGGGCGGCAGCACTGTTGCGGTGCGCCAGCTGAATCTGGTCGTACTTGGTATAGGCGTCGACGATCTTGCCGACGAGGGTGTGACGAACAACATCGTCACTGGTCAGAGTAGCGAAGTGGATGTCGTCGAGCCCGTCGAGCACGCCGCGAACGACCTGCAGACCGCTTGTTCCCACGGGCAGGTCGATCTGGGTGATGTCGCCGGTGATGACCATGCGCGAGCCGAACCCGAGGCGGGTGAGAAACATCTTCATCTGCTCGGGCGTGGTGTTCTGGGCTTCGTCGAGCACGATGAAGGAGTCATTCAGGGTACGGCCGCGCATATACGCGAGCGGCGCGACTTCGATGGCGCCGGTGGCCATGAGCTTCGGAACGATCTCGGGGTCGAGCATCTCGTTGAGCGCGTCGAACAGCGGGCGCAGGTACGGGTCGATCTTGTCGGTCAGCGAGCCCGGCAGATAGCCCAACCGCTCCCCTGCCTCGACAGCCGGCCGGGTGAGGATGATGCGGTTGACCTCTTTGCGCTGCAGCGCCTGCACCGCTTTCGCCATGGCGAGGTAGGTCTTGCCGGTTCCCGCCGGGCCGATGCCGAACACGATGGTGTTCTCATCGATCGCGTCGACGTACTTCTTCTGGCCGAGCGTCTTTGCGCGCACGGTTCTGCCGCGCGTGGAGATGATGGGTTCGCCGAGCGCGACCGACGGGCTCGTGGGGTTGCCGGAGTCGAGCATGCGGGCCGAAGCCGTGACCTCGATGTCGGTGAGTTCTTCGTTGCCGTTCTTCACCATGAGCACCAGTTCTTCGACGAGCCGGCGCGCCGACTCCACATCGGCGGTGGGCCCCAGCAGCGTGATCTCGTTGCCGCGAACATGGATGCTCACGCTGGGGTACTGCTTCTCGACGAGGGTGACCAGCCGGTCTTGCGGCCCGAGTAGGCGCACCATGGCGAGCCCGTCGACGTGGATGACGGCGTCGCTGGTGCTGCCGCTGATGCCGCCGGTGCTGCCGCCGCGGGAGCTGGCAGTGCCGCTGCCGCTGCCTTCGTTAGAACGTGCCAAGTGAACCTTCTTTGAGATCGCCCGCGAGAACGTGGGCGTGAACGTGGAAAACGGTCTGCCCGGCACCTGCGCCGGTGTTGAAGATGAGACGGAAGTCGCCATCGGAGTGCTCGGCCGCCAGGGTGTCGGCGAGCGCCACCAGCTCGGCCAGCAACGCCGGGTCACCCGCCGCCAGCTCGACGACGTTCGCGTACTGCTCGGTCTTCGGCACAACCAGAATGTGCACGGGTGCCTTCGGAGCGATATCGGCGAAGGCGATCAGCGTCTCGGTCTCAGCGAAGATGGTGGCCGGAATCTCGCGCGCCACTATGCGGCTGAAGAGCGTTGGCCCTGGTGTGTCTGACATGCCTCCATCGTAATCGGCGCGTCTGACACCCGCCCCGGTGGCGGCTGGTCTCACCAGCGCCCTAGGCGAACATTGAGTGCTGAGAGCGCCGCCGGGCCAGCTGTGGAGGTGCGCAGGATGCTCGTTCCGAGTTTCACCGTGGTCGCTCCCGCGGCCACGAGCTGGTGCAGTTCGTTCGGGCTGATGCCGCCTTCGGGGCCCACCACGAGTACGAGGTCGGGCTGACCATCGGTGCGGGCAGCATCGGTGCGGGCAGCATCGAAGTCAGCAGCGTCGAACCCGGGCAGCGCGGCCGCGGTGAGCGCCTCTGTGGCGGAGGGCTCGAGCACGAGCATCCGGCTGACCGAAGCCAGTTCGATGAGCTGCTTGATGCCAGCCAACTCGCCCACCGTCGGCACAAACGCGCGAATGGACTGCTTGCTGGCCTCACGAACGATGGTGCGCCAGCGCTCGACGCCCTTCGCCACTTTCGGGCCCACCCAGCGCGACACCGAGCGCTCGGCAGCCCACGGCAGCACGCCGTCGATTCCAAGCTCGGTGGCGGCCTGCACGGCCATCTCGTCGCGGTCGCCCTTGGCGAGGGCCTGAACCAGCCAGATGGTCGCGGCCGGTCGCCGCTCGACCCGCACACTCGTCACCGCGATGCTGAGCACGCTCGACGACACCGCAATGACTGGCCCGCTCACGATCAGCCCGCGACCGTCACCGATGGAGGTGTCTTCGCCCACCTTGATGCGGTTTACCGTCACGGCGTGCTTCTGCTCTTCGCCGTGCAGCGACACGACATCGCGCACCTCGTGCGGAATGTCGTTCAGGTCTTCACGAATGAACAGCGAACTCATGTCTCAGGCTCTCAGACGTTCAGAAACCGGTCGCGCAGCTTGGCGAACAGGCCCTGCTGAAAGTGCCCGAGCGTGGGGGCGGGGTATTTGTGCGCCGCGGCGAGCTGTTTCACGAGTTCACGCTGCTTGTGGTCGAGTTTCGTGGGCGTCACCACCTGAATGCCGATCTTCAGGTCACCGCGACCGCCACCGCGGAGCTTTGTCACGCCACGCGACTTGATCGTCACCACTTCAGAGCTCTGGATGCCCGGCTTCAGTTCGACCTCAACGTCGCCGTCGAGCGCGCCCAGCGTCGTCGTCGTGCCCAGCACTGCATCCCACATCTGCACTTCGAGCGTGCACAGCAGGTCATCGCCGTTGCGGCTGAAGATGTCGTGGTGGGTCACCTTGACCTCGAGGTACAGGTCGCCCTGCGGGCCGCCGGCGGGGCCGACCTCACCCTGCGAGGGCATCTGCAGGCGAAGGCCGGTGTCGACGCCGGCCGGAATGTCGACGGGAATGATGCGACGGGCGCGAACACGGCCCTGGCCCTGGCAGGTGACGCAGGGTGCGGGGATGACCGTGCCGTAGCCGCGGCAGGTGCCACAGGGCGAACTCGTCATCACGTTGCCGAGCAGCGAGCGCACCGTGCGGGAGATCTGGCCGCTGCCGTGGCAGATGTCACAGGTCACTTCGTGGGTGCCCGGTTGGGCGCAGCTGCCGTTGCAGGTCTCGCAGAGCACGGCGGTGTCGACCTCGAGGTCGCGGTGGGTGCCGAAGATGACCTCGCTGAGGTCGACTTCGACGCGCAGCAGAGCGTCTTGGCCGCGCTCGGCGCGCGAGCGGGGGCCGCGCTGGCCACCCTGCTGGCCGCCGAAGAAGGTCTCGAAGATGTCTCCGAAACCGCCGAAGCCCTGGGCTCCGCCGCCAGCGCCACCGAAACCGGCCTGCGGGCCGCGATCGTAGTTCTGGCGCTGCCCGGGATCGCTCAGCACGTCGTACGCGTGCGTCACCGACTTGAACCTCTCTTGGGCATCCGGGCTCGGATTCACATCGGGGTGCAGTTCTCGGGCGAGCTTGCGGTACGCCTTCTTGATCTCGTCGGTGCTAGCGGTTCGCTCGACGCCGAGCACGTCGTAATGGTCAGCCACGAAGGGCTTCTCCTTTGTTCGGGAATTGCATCAGAAAGTTCACGATTCGCCTGTTTATGACTCGCCCAGGCTCTTCGAGAGGTAACGCGCCACGGCACGAACGGCCGCGATGTTGGTGGAGTAGTCCATGCGGGTGGGGCCGAGCACGCCGAGCCGCGCCACCTGGCCACCGACCGAGCTGTAGCCGCTCGCCAGCACGGAGGTCTCGGCGAGCCCGAACGACGCATTCTCGCGGCCGATGCTCACCGACATGCCGTGCTGGTCTGCCTGCATCTCGCTGAACAGGCGGAGCAGCACCACCTGCTCTTCGACAGCTTCGAGAACGGGCAGGATGCTGCCGGCGAAGTCTCCCTCGGTGCGCACCAGGTTCGCAGCCCCCGCGATGATGAGCTTCTCCTGCCGGTTCGCCGTGACCTGTTCGACGAGTGCGGCCACGATCACGTCGACCGAGAGGCGCTCTGGCGGCGTGAACTGCAAGGCGAAGGCAAGCAGGCCTGCAGCCGCTTCGTCGAGGCCGAACCCCGCGACAGCGTGATTCACCCGCGAACGCAGCGTGACCAGGAACTCGTCGTCGATGCCGGTCGGCAGTTCGACGATGCGCTGCTCGACGTGGCCCGTGTCGGTGATGACCACCGTGAGCAGGCGCACGGGCGTGAGAGCCACGAGCTCGATGTGCCGCACTTTCGCCTGCGAGAGAGAGGGGTACTGCACGAGCGCCACCTGCTGGGTGAGCTGCGAGAGTAGTCGAACGGTGCGGGCAAGCACATCGTCGATGTCGACGGAGGACCCCAAGAACGTCTCGATTGCCTGGCGTTGCGCGGGTGTGAGCGGCTTCAGGCCAGACAGATGATCGACGAAGAGCCGGTAGCCCTTGTCGGTGGGAATGCGGCCAGACGATGTGTGCGGCGCGACGATGAGCTCTTCTTCTTCGAGAAGCGCCATGTCGTTGCGAATGGTGGCGGCCGACACACCGAACGAATGGCGGTCGACGATCGACTTCGAACCAACCGGTTCGCGAGAGGCCACGTAGTCGTGCACGATCACTCTGAGCACTTCGAGGCTGCGTTCAGAGACCACTGTGTTGCCGCCTTCCGCCTAGCACTCAGGTATCTAGAGTGCCAATTATATATCGCCACACGCTGAGTAAAAATCATTGCTCAACCCGGTTGACGAGCAGTATCTTGTGCTTATGTCGAACTCCAACGGTACCCCGCCATATCAGCCGGCTGCCGGCCAGCCCGCACTCTCGTCTGCCGACGACAAGCTCTGGGCCTCCCTCTCTCATTTCGGCAACATCATTCCGCTCATCCCGGCCCTCATCATCTACCTGGTCTTCAAAGACCGCGGCACGCTGGTGCGGCAGGAGAGTACCGAAGCCCTGAACTGGACCATCAACGTCACCGGCATCATCGTGGTCGGCAACATCGTGGCCGGCGTGCTCGGCCTCATACCCGTCTTCGGCTGGATCATCGGCCTGCTGATCGGCCTCATCATCTGGGCGGTCGTGATCGTGAACCTGGTTTTCGCCATTGTCGGCGGCGTTCGGGTGAACGGTGGCGGCAGCTATCGGTATCCCGTCAATTTTCGCTGGATCAAGTAGCCCGGCCCACTTCTCGTAAGATCGTCGCAACCAACGAAAGGCGTCACAATGTCGAGCGAAGTTCCCCCTCCCGTCGGGCCTCCGGCTCCCCCGCCCCCCTCTGGCCCCGCCGGGTACGCGGTTCAGCCGCCCCTCAGCCCGAGCGACCAGCGCCTGTGGGCGACACTGATCCACGTCGGTGGCATCATCTTCGGATTCCTGCCCGCCCTGATCGGCTACCTGGTTCTGAAAGACCGGGGCGAGTTCATCCGCGACCACACCAAGACGGCGCTGAACTTTCAGATCACGCTGCTCATCGCGTATGTCATCGGCAGCATCCTGTCGATCGTCATCATCGGTGTCGTCGTGCTGATCGCCGCCGGCATCATCAGCATCATCTTCAGCATCATGGCTGCCCTCGCGGCCAACAAGGGTGAGCTCTATGTCTACCCGAAGTGGTGTGCGATCCAGTTCGTCAAGTAGCAACGTCGGCTGCGGTCGCAGCGCTCATCCTCAGGTGAGGCGCCGCACCACGGCATCGGCCAGAAGCCGCCCCCGCACGGTCAGCTCGATCGACCCGGCGAGGGCGGCTTGTGCGTTCACGAGGCCGTCGGCGATGAGCCCGGCCACCTCGCGGCGCGGTCCCGGCGCGAGTGAGGCCGTCGTGAGGGCGCCGCGGATGCGTGCGAGCAGCAGAATGCGCTCGACCTCACGCGCCTCGGCGTCGGGCGACTCCCGGCCGGCCGCCGGCGAGTGACCCGCCAGAATACGGTCGGCGTAGGCCGCGGGGTGCTTCACGTTCCACCAGCGGGTGCCGCCGACGTGGCTGTGGGCACCCGGGCCCACTCCCCACCAGTCGTGGCCCTGCCAGTACGCGAGGTTGTGGCGGGAAGGTTGGTTGCCGCGCGACCAGTTGCTCACCTCGTACCACTCGTAGCCGGCGGCAGCGAACCGGGCATCCGCCAGCTCATACATGTCGGCTTCGAGGTCGTCGTCGGGTTCGGGGTAGACGCCCGATCGAATCTGGCGGGCGAGTTTGGTGCCCTGCTCGACGATGAGTGCGTAGGCCGAGAGGTGGTCGGGGGCGATCTCAAGCGCCGCGTCGAGCGACCGGCTCCAGTCGTCGAGGCTCTCGCCCGGCGTGCCGTAGATGAGGTCGAGGCTGACCTGAAGGCCCGCGTCGCGCGCCCACTCGACCACCTGCGGTACCCGCTCGGGGTCGTGCGTGCGATCGAGGGTCTGCAGAACGTGCGGAACGGCCGACTGCATGCCGAAGCTCACCCGGGTGAACCCGGCGGCCGCGAGATCAGTGAGGTAACGGGCATCCACTGAGTCGGGGTTGGCCTCGGTGGTCACCTCGGCGCCCGGCGCGAGGCCCCAGGCCTCATCGACCGACCGCAGCATCTCGATGAGCTGGCTGCTCGGCAGCAGGGTGGGCGTGCCTCCGCCGAAGAACACGGTCGACACGGGTCGCTGCTCGACACCCGAGGCGGCCAGCACGTGCGCCGCCTGGTGTACCTCGAGCACGGCCTGGCCGGCGTAGTCGACCTGTTTTGCACCGCGAAGCTCGGTCGAGGTGTAGGTATTGAAGTCGCAGTAGCCGCAGCGAACACGGCAGAACGGAACGTGCAGGTAGACACCGAACGGGTGCCCGAGCGACTGGTCAGCCGTGCCCGCGGGCAACAGCCCGTCGAGCGGCGCCGGGTCGCCGAGCGGAAGCGCGCTGCCCACGTCAGGCCCGGGCGGGCAGCAGGGCGCGCAGGTACTGCTTCGTGGCCTTGCGCTGCTGCCAGCGTACGAGCGGCGTGCCGAGACGGTAGAGCCAGGTCGACGGCTTCGAGAAGCTCCGGATGACCACCCACACCGAGCCGTCATCGTGGCGTTCGACCATGAAGCTCTCTTCGCCCGTCTGCGGGTGCCCCGGCAGCGTTCCGTAGGCGAACCCCACCCTGTTCGTGTCGGCTGTCACCGACACCACCCGCACGGGAGCGACAAACCGCACGCCGAAGACCGACACGACGAGTTCGGCCGAGACGCCGGGTGCGACGTGCGGCGTACCGTCTTCGGTGTAGACGTGCCCCTCGTCGACCTCGCGCGGGGCGATCGGCAGGCCGGCGGCGTCGTAGACGAGGCCGACGTAGTCGGTGTCGCTCGACGTCGGCAGTTCAATGTTCTGCACGGTGATGCCGCTGCCCCGCTGGATGCCCCACGTGAGCACGGCTTCGGCCGCCGACTCGAACCGCTCGTCGCCCGAACCCAGCCGCATGCGGGCCTGGAACGGCTTGAAGCCCTTCGGCGGGTAGTACATGAGGTCATCGGCCTGGCTCGCACCGATGGCCGCGTACGTGAGCGACTGATCGATGTGGGTCGAGCGTGTGCGAATCTGCTCGCTCATCACTTACTTCTTCTCTTTGCCTTCGGTGTCGCCGCTCAGGGCAGCGATGAACGCCTCTTGGGGAACCTCGACGCGGCCCACCATCTTCATGCGCTTCTTGCCCTCTTTCTGCTTCTCCAGCAGTTTGCGCTTGCGGGTGATGTCACCGCCATAGCATTTGGCGAGAACGTCTTTGCGAATAGCGCTGATCGACTCACGCGCAATGATGCGGGCGCCGATGGCGGCCTGGATGGGCACGTCGAACTGCTGGCGCGGAATGAGTTTCTTCAGCCGCTCGGTCATCAGCACGCCGTACGCGTACGCCTTGTCGCGGTGCACGATGGCACTGAACGCGTCGACCGCCTCGCCCTGCAGCAGAATGTCGACCTTCACGAGGTCGGCCTCCTGTTCGCCGATGGGCTCGTAGTCGAGGCTCGCGTACCCCTGCGTGCGGCTCTTGAGGTGGTCGAAGAAGTCGAACACGATCTCGCCGAGGGGCATGTGGTAGTGCAGTTCGACCCGATCGGTACCCACGTACTCCATGCCGTCGAGCGAGCCGCGGCGGCCCTGGCAGAGCTCCATGATGGTGCCCACGTAGTCTTTGGGCGCGAGGATCGACGCCTTCACCATGGGCTCACTGACGCTCTTGATCTTGCCACCGGGAAACTCGCTGGGGTTCGTGACGGTGACCGTCTTCTTGTCGTCGGTGGTCACCTCGTAGATCACGCTCGGAGCCGTGGCGATGAGGTCGAGGTTGAACTCCCGTTCGAGCCGTTCGGTGATGATCTCGAGGTGCAGCAGGCCGAGAAAACCGCAGCGAAAACCGAAGCCCAGGGCGACGGAGGTCTCTGGCTCGTAGACGAGTGCGGCATCCGACAGCTTGAGCTTGTCGAGCGCCTCACGCAGGTTCGGGTAGTCAGAACCGTCGATGGGGTAGAGCCCCGAGAACACCATGGGCTTGGGTTCGGAGTAGCCCTTCAGCGCGACAGTTGCGGGCCGGACGAAGGTGGTGACGGTGTCGCCCACCTTGCTGAGGCGCACGTCTTTCACGCCTGTGATGAGATAGCCCACCTCGCCGACCGCAAGGCCCTTGCTGGGCGTCGGTTCGGGGCTCGAGACGCCGATTTCGAGCACCTCGTGGGTCGACTTGGTGCTCATCATCATGATCTTCTCGCGCGGCGTCAGCTTGCCGTCGATCATGCGCACGTAGGTCACCACGCCGCGGTAGGCGTCGTAGACCGAGTCGAAGATCATGGCCCGGGGCGGGGCGTCGATGTCGCCCTGCGGAGCGGGAATGGTGGCGACCACGAGGTCGAGCAGGGCTTCGACGCCCATGCCCGTCTTGCCGCTGACCCGCAGCACGTCTTCGGCGCGGCCGCCGATGAGCCCGGCGATCTCCTCGGCGTACTTGTCGGGGTCGGCCGCGGGCAGGTCGATCTTGTTGAGCACCGGAATGATCTTGAGATCGTTGTCGAGGGCCAGGTAGAGATTGGCGAGGGTCTGGGCCTCGATGCCCTGTGCGGCATCCACCAGCAGAATGGCGCCCTCGCAGGCGGCCAGCGAACGACTCACCTCGTAGGTGAAGTCGACGTGGCCGGGGGTGTCGATCATGTTGAGTGCGTAGGTCTGGCCTTCGAGGGCCCACGGCATGCGAACGGCCTGGCTCTTGATGGTGATGCCGCGTTCGCGCTCGATGTCCATGCGGTCGAGGTACTGGGCGCGCATGTCGCGGTCACTGACGACGCCGGTGATCTGCAGCATGCGGTCGGCCAGCGTCGATTTACCGTGGTCGATATGGGCGATGATGCAGAAGTTCCGGATGAACGCGGGGTCGGTCGACGCCGGCTGGAGTTCCTGTACTGCTCTGGGGCTCACGCGTTCCTCTTATGTTTCTGACAATGACTGACGTAAGTTTACGAGACTGGCGGGGCCGGCGTGACGGCCGGTGGCCGGGGCAGGCGCCGGATGCCCGTCTCGATGTCGGCCGGGTCGGCCGCCACGCACAGGCGGATCCAGCCCTCGCCCTGCCGCCCGAAGGCACTGCCCGGCGCCACGGCGACGCGCTGCTCGAGGAGAAAACGCTCAGCCCACTCGGCCACGTCGCCGTCGGTGGCGTACGACACATCCACCCACAGGTAGAAGGCACCCGACGGTTCGAGAAACGCGATACCGAGCTCGGTGAGCAGCTTCGTGGCCACCTCGAGGTTCTCTCGGTAGTGCGTCGCGGCGGCAGCCACGTGATCCTGCGGGCCAGTGATGGCGGCAACCGCAGCGAGCTGTGCGGGAGTGTTGATGCAGCTGACGATCGCTTCCTGTGCTGTGCGGAGCAGCGCGGCCATACCGGGCGGAGTCACGAGATAGCCCACCCGCGCGCCCGTCAGGGCATACGTCTTCGACAGAGAGAAGACCGAGAACACGCGGTTGTCGGTGTCGAGCGAGGCGACGCTAGTGTGCAGTGCGCCGTAGGTGAACCGCTCGTAGACCTCGTCGCTCAGAATCCAGAGGTCATGGCGCTGGGCGAAGGCGAGCAGCGTCTCGATGACGGGCTTCGGGAAGATGGCTCCCAGTGGGTTCGACGGGGAGTTGATGATGATCATGCGGGTTCGGCTGGTGACGAGGCGCTCGAGTTCGTCGAGGTCGGGCAGAAAGTCGTGCGCGAGGCGCAGCGTGTAGGGAACAGGCACGGCCGAGATCATCCGGGCATTCATGGCGAACGTCGAGTAACCCGGGTCGGGCAGTAGAACCTCGTCGCCGGGGCTGAGGGTGAGGGTCATCGCCAAGAAGAGGGCATGCATGCCGCCGTTCGTGACCCAGACCTGTTCGGTGTCGACGGCGATGCCGTTCTGCGTGGCGAGCTTCGCCACGATCGCCGCGCGAAGCTCCGGAATGCCGCCGTTGGGTGTGTAGTTCGTCTCGTCGGCGTGCCAGGCTCGCTCGGCGGCCTCGAGGATGTGCGAGGCCACGGGCACGTCAGGCTCGCCGACAGCGAGAAACACCACGTCGTCGAGCGACTGCGCGAGCTCGAAGATGCGGCGGATGCCCGAAGGCGGAACGGAATCCATGTGGGCGGCGAGGCTGGGCATAGGGTTAAGGGTATTACCGCTATCGGAGTCGAGCGATCGGTCGGGTGTTTCGCGCGAGATTGTCGTTCGCGGCGACAACTGGTATTGTTTGCTGTTGGCTTCCGTAGCCGCGCCCGAGACACGTCATGTCTGCGCGGGCTGCGATCATCAATTTTCGAACAACACCGTTTCTGAACTCTAAAAGGTTCTGAACGAACTAGATACAGAGGGTATTTCAGTGGCAAACATTAAGTCTCAGATCAAGCGCATCGGCACCAACAAGAAGGCGCAAGAGCGCAACAAGGCTGTCAAGAGCGAGCTGAAGACGGCCATCCGCGCCGTCAAGTCGAGCGTTGCCGCCGGCGACCTCGAGAAGGCTGCCAGCGCGCTGCTCATCGCGGGCAAGAAGCTCGACAAGGCTGCCAGCAAGGGCGTCATCCACAAGAACCAGGCTGCGAACCGCAAGTCGTCGATCTCGAAGTCGGTTGCTGCACTCACCAAGTAGTCGGTGAGCGGGCGGTGCGGCCTTCGGGCCTGTCCGTCGGTGCATTGATGCAGAAAAGGCCCCGCCTCGGCGGGGCCTTTTCTCGTGTCTGAACTCTGTATCGTTCGGGACTCTGTAGCGTTCGGGCGCACTGTAGCGTTCGGGCGCACTGCCGCGCGGGTGCCCCGTCGCTCGGGCGCACGGCTACTCAAGCGGGAGGCCCGGCGTCAGAGTTCGCCGCGGGCCGAGATCGTGGCGATCATGCGCTCGAGCGAGTAGACCGGGTCTCGGCCGCCGCCCTTGATGTTCTCGTCGGTCTCGGCGAGCATCTGGATGCTGCGGCCGAGCCCCTCGCCCGTCCAGCCCTGCAGGTCACGCCTCGCGCGGTCGATCTGCCACGGCGCGAGGCCGAGCTGGCCCGCGAGTTGCCCTGACCCACCACGGGTACCGAGCACCTTGGCCATCGTGCGGAGTTTCATGGCGAACGCCGCCACCATCGGAACGGGGTCGGCCCCCGTGGCGAGCGCGTGCCGCAGCAGCGCGAGCGACTCACCGTACCGCCCGGCTATCGCGCTGTCGGCCACCGCGAACGCATTCGTCTCGACCCGGCCGGCGTAGTACCGCTCGACCGTCGCCTCGGTGATCTCGTCGCTCGTGTCGGCGACCAGCTGGTTGCACGCGCTCGACAGCTCGGCCAGGTCGTCGGAGAAGGCCGAGACGAGCGCGCGAACGGCGCCCGGGCTCACCCGTCGCCCGGCGGCGCGAAACTCGGCCACTGCGAAGTCGTAGCGCTCGGTGTCTTTCTTCAGCTCGGTGCAGACCACCTCGATCACATCGCCGGTCGCCGCCCGCACTGCGTCGAGCAGGCGTTTGCCTCGAACTCCCCCGCCGTGGCGGAGCACGACGTAAGTGTCGTCAGCGGGGTAGGCGAGGTAGTCGATGGCTTCGAGAATGAAATTATCGGTGCACTTCTCGACTGAGGTGACCCTGATCATGCGCGGCTCGCCGAAGAGCGACGGGCTTGCCATGGTGAGCAGTTCGCCGGGCGCATAGCTCGCGGCGTCGATGTCGGTGACTTCGAGGCTCGGGTCTTCGAGCTTCAAGAGGTCGCGCAGTTGCCGGATGGCCCGGTCGGCCAGAAACGACTCGGTTCCTGACACGAGAACCACCGCTGCCGGGCGAATCTGCTCCCACGTGAGTTGCGGAATCACGGGCGCCGGAGACTTGCCCGACGTCTTGCCTGCCGCGCTCTTGACGGCCCCCGAACGAGACCCTCGCACTGCTGCCACGTTCACCTCACTTCTTCTTCTCAACCCTAGCCTGACCGTCTGACCACACCACGATGCCGTCGGGCGACGGCGCCAGAACGATCATGCCGAGCAGGTCGGTGCGATACGCCTCTGTGTGCGCTCGCGCGAGAATCGACAGCAGCCTGTCGGTCGGATGCCCGTACCGATTGTTCATGCCCACCGAGATCAGCCCCACCTTTGCCGTGATGGCCTGGTAGAAGTCTTCGCTCTGGTCGGCTGATCCATGGTGCGCAACTTTTACAACATCTTCTCCTTCGAGCTGGTTTGCTGACATCACCATGCGCTGCGCGTCTTCGCCCAGGTCGCCGAGAAACAGCGACCTGATCGAGCCCGTGAACTGCACTGTCACGCTCGCGTCGTTGCCCCGCAGCGCGGTGCCCTGCTGGGGCCACAGAACGTTCCACGCCAGGCCGCCCAGAACACCGGTGTCGCCCTGGCGAGCTTGCCGAACATCCGCGCCCGCCGCCGTGAGCCTGCCTGCCATTGCGGCGTCACGGCTGTCTTCGGGTGGGCCCATGAGCACGATTCCCACGTGCCCGAGCACAGCATCGAGGCCGCCCACATGGTCGAGGTCGTAATGCGTGAGCACGAGCAGATCGATCGACTGGATGCCCAGCCGATGCAGGCACACGGTGAGCAGCGCCGGGTCGGGGCCCACGTCGATCAGCGCGTGCGTGTCTTGGTCGTGTACGACGACGGCATCACCCTGGCCGATGTCGCAGGCGGCGATCTGCCAGTTCGCCGGCCAGGCCGCGCCGCCGGTGACGGTGGTGCCGACAGCGGTGCCAACGTACAGTGCGACCGCAGTGGCCAGCAGGGCAGCGGCTGCCAGCCGAACACCACGGCGCGTGATGGGCACCCGCCGTCGCGGCGGTCGCGGTAGTGGTCGTGGTCGTCGAAACGGGGAGCCGTTTCGCATCGCTCCCGCGTTCGCCGGCAAGAATGTCGCGGTCGCGCGAGGGTTCGGCGCCGCGCGAAGGTTCGCGGCCGTCGGTGTAGACGCGCTCGCCCCGAGGCGAATGCCCGACAGTGGTGGCCCGAGGAACAGCGCCACGAGGGCAGCGGCGGTGACGAGCACGACGAGTGCGGCGCCCTGCCAGCCGCCCAGCCACGGGATGCTCGCGCCCGGGAGGTTCGCGAAGAAGGTGGCGACACCAGCGATCCACGAGGCGGGTACCCAGGTGAGTCATGCACCGGCGACACCGACTGCCGGCACGAGGCCGGAGAGCGCGGCACCGAAGACACACGACACGAGCCCGACGACGGTTGCCACGGGGGCTGCGGGCTCAGCAAGAAGGTTGGCTACGACGCTGTACGTGGAGATCGTCGGTGAGAGCAGCACCAGCACGGGCTGGCAGGCGATCTGCGCGGCTGTGGGCACCGCGATGACGAGGGCGAGTGTGCTCGGCAGCCAGCACGCGAGCAGTGCCTGCAGGGGGCGGGTGAGCACCAGCAGTCCGCCCGTGGCGAGAACCGACAGGGCGAGACCGTAGTTGCGGGAGAACCATGGGTCTACCGACAGCAGAACGATGGTGGCGAGCCCGAGTGCGGGCAGGCCCTTCGGCTGGCGCCCGGAGGCCAGTGTGATGAGCACGATGAGCGCCATCACTGCTGCACGCAGCACGCTCGACGATGGGGTGACGAGTACCACGAAGGCGCCCATCACGGCGAGCGAGAGGCCAGTGCGCCATCGGCGTGACAGGCCGACGGCTCCGCCGAGAAGCATGATGGCCTCGACCACGATGGCGCAGTTGGCACCCGAGACGGCGGTGAGGTGGCTCAGGCCACTGCTGATCATGGCGGAGTTCAGCTCGTCGCTGACCAGGGTGACGTCTCCGATGGCGAGGCCCGGTACGAGTTGAGCCCCGTCGCCGGGCAGTGCGCGGGCGCTGTCGCGAAACGTCGCTCGCAGGTGATTGGCCCAGTCGAGCATCCACGGGGCCGACGACACCAGCGTCGGAGTGCCGTCGGCGAAGAACAAGTCGACCACGCTCTCGCTGGGATCGGTGGGATGCAGGGTTCCTGTGATGCGCAACCGCGTGCCGATGTCGAGCAGCGAATCGGCTGCGCTGCCGGGTGCTGAGCCGCCGACTGCCGGGGCGCTGAGGAAGACGAGCACCGGCATGCGCAGGCCTGAGAGGGTGGGGTGGGAAGGGCCGGCGCTGACCTCGTCGACCGTTGCCGTGAAGCGTTTGGAGGACTGCGGGCCGGCGAAGCCCTGCGCCTCTGACTCGACCGCCGCGGTGCCGACGGTGAGGGTGACGGTCACCGTGTGGCCGGCGAGTGAGGCGACATCGTCGGGGCTGCGCGCTGAGACCTGGGCTCCTACACAAGCGCACGCCAGCGCGGCTGCCGCGCACACGGCGGCGCCCATTCCGGCCGCCCGCAACAGTCTTCGTCGCGCGCGAAACCGGGAGTGCATGCCGAATCCGCCGAACACGACGAACGCCAGCAGGGTGAGCGCGAACCCGAACAGCGTGACCGCGATCAGCGGCGCCCACGCACCGAGCCAGTGCGGTGACAACCCCACCAGCACACCGGCCGTGAGCCAGCAACTCGCCGCGGGCAGGATCAGCCGAAGGTCGATCGGCGAACGGGGCGGCGGGGCATGTGCTTCACCGACCGCCACGCCGGGAAGCACTCTCGCGGTCATACCGTCACCAACGGTTTCAGTGTGTCGAACGTCTTGTCGCCGATTCCAGAGACGTTCTTGAGGTCTTCGATCTGGGTGAACTGGCCGTTGGCGGTTCGCCAGGCGAGGATGCGCTCGGCGAGCGCCGGCCCGACATGCGGCAGCGTCTCAAGGGCGACTTCGTCAGCCGTGTTGAGGTTGACGGGAGCGCTCGGCACCGCGACACCCCCGCCTGAAGCACCACCACTCCCGCCGCTGCCGCTGCCGCTGCCGCTGCCGCTGCCGCTGCCGGACGAGGATGCGCCACCTCCGGAACCCGCCACGCCCGCGCCACCGCCACCCGCGGGGGCGCCCTGCTCCGGCACCACGATCTGCTCGCCATCGTTGATCACGCGCGCGAGGTTCAGGGTCGTCTGGTTCGCCGCACTGCTGAACCCGCCGGCCGCCGCGACGGCGTCGATCAGACGGTCACCCCGATGGAGCTCGTACAGCCCCGCATGGGCCACCGCGCCGACCACGTGCACGAGGATGATCGCGCCCCCCGGAGTGTTCGGAGCGCCCGCAGTGCTCGGAGCGCCCGCAGTACTCGAAGCACTCGAAGCACCCGCAGTAGTCGAGGTACCCGGAGTGCCCCCAGTGCCCGGAATCACCAACGGAGTCGGCGAAGGGCTGGTGCTCGCGGCCGAGGAACTACCGGCGGCACGCGCGGAATTGGATACCCCGCCACCCGCGGTCGGCAACGCCACCGTCTCGGTTCGGCCGTGGGGCGCGAAGATCGAGAAGAGCACCGAACACACGAGTGCCAGCAGCACCAGGACGACAGCCGCGGCGATGCCCACCCGCACCCGCGTACGAGGCTGCGGCGGCGGATCGCCATGCGCAGGCGGCCCCGCGTGAACGGTCGCTGTCGTCGACGGCGGGGAAAGCGCGGCCGAGGGCTGAGCTGGGTGGTCGAGTGGGGTGTGGGGCACGTTTCGACGCTACGTTCGGCGTGCACCGGGCCCGAGACGCAGCGAGCAGACGGTGGAGAACACGCACGAACAGCGTGGTGTGCAGGAGTGGAACCGCCGGCGGGCAAGGACGGCACTCCGAGCTGGCAGGGACGAGCATCCACTCTCCCTGCCAGCTACGCGCGGACCTGCCGCGATCGCGCAGAGCTCAGCTCAGAAGCGACCCGCCCAGCCGAATCACTAGTCGCGCGCCTTCGTGGCGATGTTCACGATCTTCGGAGCACGCACGATGACGTTCACGACTTCGCGGTCGCCGAGGAACCGCACGACGGCCTCGGAGGCCCGAGCGAGTGCTTCGAGGTCGCCCGACGAGATCTTGGGCGACACCTCGAGCCGCGCGCGAACCTTGCCATCGACCTGCACGACGGCTGTGACCGACTCCTCGGTGAGGAGCGCGGGGTCGGCACCGCGCCAGTTGTAGGCCGAGATCGTCGCCGGGTAACCGAGGCGCTGCCACATGTCTTCTGCTGTATAGGGCGCGAAGAGCGAGAGGCCGAGCGCGATGGTCTCGACGGCCTCGCGAACGGCGGGGTCGCCACCGCCGGGGCCGCTGTCGATGGCTTTGCGGGCGGCGTTGACGAGCTCCATGATGCGAGCCACGACCACGTTGAACTTGAACGCCTCGACGAGCCCCGGGGCCTCGGCGAGGAACCGGTGCGTCACGCGGCGCAGCGACACGTCGCCCTCCCGCCAGTTGACCTCGGGCGCGCTGGTGACGTCGCCGGAGAGGCGCCAGGCCCGCGCCAGGAACTTCGCCGAGGCGGCCGGTGACACGTCGGCCCAGTCGATGTCGTCTTCGGGCGGCCCGGCGAACGCCATGGTGAGGCGAATGGCGTCGACGCCGTGCTCGTCGAGCTGGTCGGAGAGGCGAACGAGGTTGCCCTTCGATTTCGACATGGCCGAGCCATCCATCAGCACCATGCCCTGGTTCAGCAGAGCGCTGAAGGGCTCGGTGAACGACACGTAGCCGAGGTCGAACAGCACCTTCGTGATGAACCGGGCGTACAGCAGGTGCAGGATCGCGTGAGTGACACCGCCCACGTACTGGTCGACGGGAGCCCACTTGTCGACGTCGCGCGGGTCGAACGCCTGCGTGTCGTCGTTGGGGGCGAGGAAGCGCAGGAAGTACCACGAGCTGTCGACGAAGGTGTCCATCGTGTCAGCGTCACGGAGGGCGGGCGAGCCGTCGCGCGGGTCGGGCACGTTCACCCAGTCTTCGGCCGCACCGAGGGGCGAGGTGCCCTTCGGCTGCAGGTTCAACCCTTCGGTGGGCGGCAGCAGCACGGGCAGCTGGTCTTCAGGAACCGGGATCTCGACGCCGTCGGCGCCGTGGATGATCGGGATCGGTGTTCCCCAGTACCGCTGGCGTGAGATCAGCCAGTCTCTCAGGCGGTAGTTCTTGGCAGCACGGCCCGTTCCAGCGGCCTCGAGCTGCTCGATGACGCGCGTGATGGCCTTGCCCTTGCTCAACCCGTCGAGCGGGCCCGAGTTGATGAGCCGACCATCGCCGGTGAGCGCCTTACCGGTGGATGCCGGGTCAAGCGGAGGCAGGTCATCCGGAATCTCACCGTCGACGAACACCGGAATGGCGCCCGTGACCGGCTGGTTCGTGTCGAGCACCACGCGCACGGGCAGGCCGAACGCGCGGGCGAAGTCGAGGTCGCGCTGGTCGTGCGCGGGCACGGCCATGACCGCGCCGGTGCCGTAGTCGGCGAGCACGTAGTCGGCCGCCCAGACGGGCAGGCGTTCGCCGCTGACCGGGTTGACGGCGTAGCGCTCGAGAAAGACACCGGTCTTCGGGCGGTCGGTGGCCTGGCGCTCGAGCTCGGTGCTCTTCTGCACCTCGGTAAGGTATTCGGTGAAGGCGGCGCGGGCCTCGTCTGACACCGACGGGTCGGCGACGAGCTCTGCGGCCAGCTCGGATTCGGGCGCGATGACCATGAACGTGGCGCCGTAGAGCGTGTCGGGGCGGGTGGTGAAGACCGTGACGGGCTTGTCGCGGCCCTCGATGACGAAGTCGACGTCGGCGCCGATGGAGCGGCCGATCCAGTTGCGCTGCATGCTGATGACCTTCGCGGGCCACGAGCCTTCGAGCTGCTTGAGGTCGTCGAGCAGGCGGTCGGCGTAGTCGGTGATCTTGAAGTACCACTGCGTGAGCTTCTTCTTCACCACGATGGCGCCGCTGCGCTCAGATGTGCCGTCGGGTAGAACCTGCTCGTTGGCGAGCACGGTCTGGTCTACCGGATCCCAGTTGACCCAGCTCGACTTGCGGTAGGCCAGGCCCTTCTCGTAGAGCTTCAGGAACAACCACTGGTTCCACTTGTAGTACTCGGGGTCGCTGGTGTGCAGCTCTCGGCTCCAGTCGAACGAGCCGGCGTAGCGGCGAAAACTCGCCTTCTGCTGGTCGATGTTCGCATACGTCCACTCGCGCGGGTCGATCTGGCGCTTGATGGCGGCGTTCTCGGCGGGCAGGCCGAACGAGTCCCAGCCGATGGGGTGCAGAACGTTGAAGCCCTGGTGGCGCCAGTAACGCGAGATGACGTCGCCGAGCGCGTACGCCTCGGCGTGGCCCATGTGCAGGTCGCCCGAGGGGTACGGGAACATGTCGAGAACGTATTTGCGCGGGCGTTTGTCGCCCTCGATGTCGGTGCGGAAGGGCTGCATCTCATCCCACACGGGCAGCCACTTGTTCTGAATCGCCTCGAAGTTGTACCGGCTGGCGTCGTCTTCGGCGCCGCGCACGTCGGGCTCGCGTTCGATTGTCACGTAGATCTCAATTCGTAGGAATGTGTGCCGGGCCGTCTTCGCCGGAATGTGCCCTCGTCAGACCCACTCAGGTCTCGCCCGGCCGCTCGGATGCCCACGGCGACACACCCCAGGGGCAGTGCCATGAACTCCAACACCCAAGAGTACTAAACGATGCCCGCCACACCCAGCGCACGCAGCAAGGGTGCAGCTTTCACCTCGATCTCGTCGAACTCCTCCTCGGGTACCGACAGCGCCGTGATACCGCCCCCGGTTCCGATGCTGGCGCCCTCCGGCGAGAGCACGATGCTCCGGATGCTCATCGCCAGGTCGACCGCGCCGTCGAACCCGAAGGAGCCGAACGCCCCGGCGTAGATGCCACGCGGGCCCGCTTCGAGCCCCGCGAGCAGGTTCATCGCGCTGATCTTCGGGGCGCCCGTCATCGATCCGGCCGGAAACGCGGCCTCGACGGCATCGACCGCACTCAGCCCGGGCGCCAGCTGCGCTTCGACCGTACTGACGAGCTGGTGCACGCTGCGGTAGCTCTCGACGTCGAACAGCCGCGGCACGCTGACGCTGCCCGTCACAGCGACGCGGCCGAGGTCGTTGCGCATGAGGTCGACGATCATCACGTTCTCTGCGCGCTCCTTCACACTGGCCAGCAGCTCGTCGCGCAGGGCGTCGTCGTCGGGGGCGGGCAGCCCGGCTCCGTTCGCATCGACGCCGCGCGGGCGGGTGCCTTTGATCGGTTTCGTCGTGATCGCGCCGGCAGGCGTGATGCGCAGAAACTGTTCGGGCGACGAGCTCAGCAGCGACACGTCGTCGAAACGCAGAAAACCGCCGTGATGGGTCGCATTGACAGCCCTCAGCGCCCTATACGTTGCAAACGGCTCCGGATGCACGGCTACCGTGATTTCGTTCGTCAGGCACAGCTGGTAGGCCGACCCGGCGGAGATCAACGCCTGGCAGCTCCTCACGAGCTCGATGTACTCGGCACGCTGGTGCCGCCAGAGCACGGTTGACGCGGCCACGGCATCTGGCGCGGGGGCGCTGGCGGGCACAGCAGCCACAGCGGGCTCCCCCGCCGCCCCACCCTCGGCGAGCGCCGCCACCCGCTGCGCCGTAACGTCGGCCCACTCCTCGGTATCGCCTGCCTTCACACCGTCGCCACCCCCCGCGACGAACATCAGCGTCACGGTGTGCAACTCATGGTCGAAGGCGATCGCGCGGTCGATGCGCATGAAACGGGCATCCGGAAACCGCGACATGCTGCGCTTCGTGCCGAGCGCCACCGCTCCGACTTCGTAGCCGAGCCAGCCCACCCAGCCCAGCCGGAACGCGCCCGGCGCGGCCTCGCCGCCCTCGAGCGTCGGGGCGCCGACCTCGTCGCGGAGAAACTCGAAGACGCTCGCTGCCGGTATGTCACGTACGGCCTCAGCCGTCGCCGGGGCGCCCATGTAGCTCATTGTTCCCGCCGGGCCAACGTCTGGACGAGGCCCATCTGCGGCACTGCTGCTGTCACTACTGCTGTTGCTGCTGCTGCTGCTGTCGAGCCAGAACGCCACCGGCTCGCTCGCGTACAGCGCGGCGAAGACAGTTTGCGGGTCGACCCAGCGCTCGAGCGTACGGCAGACGATTCGGCGGAGCACTGTAATAGCGTAGAGCGCATGCCCCTTCCGGTTGAGCCCGACCCCCAGCGCCGCTTCGTGTACCGGGGCGGCGCGTTCGTCGCGGCCGAGGCTCCGGATGCGCGCCGCCCGCGCTTGCTCGCCGCCGATTCGTGGCTCGTCGACGACGGCCGCGTGCGCGCGATCGACCTTCACCGAACCCGCTTCATCGCCGCCGCGCTCGACAGCGGATTCAGCAACGAGCCCCTGCTCGCTGCGTTCTGGCAGACCGCGCTGGAGGCAATCCCGCCCATCCACCGTTGGTTTCCACGCGTCGAGCTGTACGCCGTTGCTTCCTCGGTCTCGTCAGAGACACCGCTCGCCGGTGCCGGTGCAGGGGCCGGTGCCGGTGCCATCGACGTTGGGATCGACGTTCCCCTCGACGTTGTGATCGACGTTCCCCTCGACGCACGCCTCCGGCCCGGCGAGCGCTTCGAGCTCTCGCTGCTGATGCGGATCGCGCCGGAACCCCGGGCGACAGCAGTGCTGGCCACTCACGGCGGCGCCGACCCGCGGAGCATCCCGAACCGTAAAGGCCCCGACCTCGACACCCTCACCGCCCTGCGTGCAGCCGCCCGCGCCGACGGCACCGACGATCTCGTCATCCTGTCGCCACGCCGGAAGCCCGGCTCGTCTCTGCCCGCCCCCGAGCCGCTCGCCGCCCGCGGCCTCCCCGCAGCCGCATCAGCAGCCGTACCCGTACCCGCACCCGCACCCGCACCCGCCGGATTGGCATCGTGGAGTCAAAATCCGCCCCAAAACCCGGCGGCAAGGGCGCCTTTCGACTCCACGATGACCTGCCGCGGCGCGCCGGAAGACGGCGAGGGCGATGAGGGTGACGAGCTGGGCAATGCGGGTGGTGAGCTGGGCGATGGCGCGATCGTCGAGGGCACCACGACGGCGCTGCTGTGGTGGCGGGGCGAGACGCTGCACGCGCCCGCGCCTGAGCTCGTGCGGGTCGACAGCGTGACCGCACGGTCGCTCGCGGTGCTGGCGCGGGCGCTCGGCGTGCAGGTCGTCGAAGAACACGCCACCCCGGCCGATCTTGCCGGCGCAGAGCTCTGGGCCGTGAACGCGCTCTACGGCATCCGCCTCGTCACCGAATGGCGGGGCGGGCCCACCCTCGACGCCTCCCCCGCGGCCCGCGCCCGCGCTGCCCTCTGGCACCGGCGCCTCACATCCTTGGCGCGCCCGCTCTCTGTCCCCGCCCCCTGAACCGTCTCCGCCCGCGGTCTACCAGCCGACGGTGCCGAGCCGCAGGCGCTGCGTGACGAGGGCGGCCGGCACGTCAGTGTGGGAGATGAGGATCACGGTGCGTTCCGGCCCCGCCGCCTCGAGCAGGTCGACGAGCAGCCGCTCGACGCGATCGGGGTCGACGTTCGCGGTCGGCTCGTCGAAGATGACGACGGGGAAGTCGGCGAGCAGCATTCGCGCGAGAGCGATGCGCTGGGCCTGGCCGCCCGACACCAGCGATCCGCGTTCGCCCAGCCGAGCATCCAGCCCGCCCCGCTCGAGCGCCCAGTCGAGCAGGGCCACGCGGTCGAGCACCGCGAGCAGATCGTCGTCAGACGCCGTCTCGCGCGCGAACAGAAGGTTCTGCCGCAGGTTCGCGTCGAAGATATAAGGGTTCTGTTCGCACAATCCGATCATCGAGCGCACCTGCGCGGGCGCCAGCGTGCGAGCTTCGACGCCGCCGATCGTGAAACTGCCGCTGTACTCGAGAAACCGCACAAGCACGTGGGCGAGTGTGGTCTTGCCCGAACCGCTGGGCCCCTCGACCAGCAGTCGTGCTCCGCTCGGGATGCTCAGCTCGAGCCCGCGCAATGCCGTCAGCCCGGGCTGGAGTTGCCCGGTCGCTCGTGCGGGCCAGCTCGCGCCGAGCCCCCGCAGCTCGATGGCCGGTGCCCGCCGCGCCTCCACCCTCTGCAGTAACGGTTCGTCCCGCGCCCGCGCCCCCGTCCGCGCCTCTGCCTCCGCAAACTCCGCCGCACCCCCTCTGCCCACACCCACGCCCACACCACCCAAGCCCACGTCAATTCCACTCGGCGAAGTTTGCGGGTGTGGACCGGCCGTACCCACAAACTTCGCCGACCCGATTTCGTGGTGGCGCGCGGCGGAGGTGGGAGCTGCGGCGGAAGCGGGGACGGGAGCGGGGATCGGGACGGGCACGTGGATGGAAGCGGGGATCGGGACGGGCACGTGGATGGAAGCGGGGACGGAAGCGATGAGCGTGTCGACGCGGGGCTCGGCGGGGATCTCGGGCGGGAGGGTGTCGGGAACAGCGGAAGCGACACGGGTGGCGCTCGCGCGAACCTGACGCCAGGCACCGGCCGCGAGGGGCACGGCACCGAAGATCTCGAAGACGGCCATGGGCACGAGCACGATGACCGCGAGCGCGGGGCCGGAGATGCCTATCGAAAGCAACCCGGTGCCAGCGGTCGCCCCGGTACCGGCAGCAGACGCAGCAGCCACCCCCGCTGCGAAGGCGGGGATGCCGAACCACAGCGCGGCGGCGGTCGCGAGCCCCGACAGCAACGACACGGCGGCAGCGGTCGCCCCGGCGCCGGCGGCGCGAGCAAGGGTCGAACGGGTGAGGCGCGACTCGGTGCGGGCGAGGTCGGCGAGCCGGGCATCCAGCGCCTCGAAAGCGGTCAGTACGTCGAGCCCGACCACGAAATCGAGGGTCTGATCGGCGAAGTCCGCGCGCTGGGGGGCCAGGTCGCGGTCGGCGCGGGCCGAGAGGCGGAGGTTGACGAGGGTTCCGAGCAGCAGGGCGAGGGCCAGCGCCACGGCGAGGGCGATGCCGGCGGACGGCAGGATGATCCACACGACGATGACGGATGCCACCGCCACGACGACCGCGCTCACGAGCGGCTGAACTACGCGCAGCGGCAGGTTCTGCAGCTCGTCGACGTCGCCCACGAGCCGGGAGAGCAGGTCGCCGCGCCGGGTCTGAGCGAGGCCGTCAGGGGCGAGCGGGATGAGGCGGCGGAAGATTCCGACCCGCAGTTCGGCCAGCCCGCGGAACGCCGCGCTGTGGCTCAGCAGCCGGTCGAGGTAGCGGAACGTGGCGCGCCCGAGCGCGAATGCCCGCACCCCCACGATGGCGATCGAGAGGTACAGGATGGGCGGCTGGTCTGCGGCACGGGTGATGAGGTAGGCCGAGGTGGCGAGGAGCGCCACGGCCGAGACCGCGCTCAGCACACCGACGATGAGGCCGGGAGCGAACAGCCGCCAGCGCGGTTGGGCCAGGCGCAGCACGTCAGCGGTTCGCATCAGCGCACCGCGATTCTGCGGGCGCCGGTGGGGGTGCCGGGAGCCGCTGCGGGAGTGACAGTGCGGGCGGCGATTGGCGCCCCAACGCGCACGACGTGAGCAGCCGCCGCCCGAAAAGCCTCCCGGTGCGACACCACGACCACGACCATCCCGTCGGCCGCCAGCTGCCCGAGCCCGGCGATGAGCCGCGCCTCGGTTTCGCGGTCGAGCGCCGAGCTGGGCTCGTCGAGCACGAGTACGCGGCAGCCACGTTCGAGGGCGCGGTAGATGGCGCGCGCCACGGCAACGCGCTGGGCCTGGCCGCCCGACAGGCCGGCGCCGTTGACTCCGAGCCGGTTCGAAGGGGCGAGAGCGGGGTCGGGGGCGTCGGCTGCCGCGAGCGCCAGTGCGCGGGTGACGAGGGCGGGCGACGGATGCTCGCTGCCGAGCGTCACGTTCTCCCCGACGGTCGCGGCCATGAGCCCTGGCACTTGCCCGGCCCATGCCACGTCGGCTCGGCCGAGTGGTCGTGCGGTGAGGCCCATGGATGCCTTGCGTTCGGATGGATCACCGCTACCTACTAGTTCGATCGACCCGCCGAAGGGCACGAACCCGAGCATCGCTGCCACGATCGACGACTTCCCGGCCCCGCTCGGCCCGACGATCACGCTGAGCTGCCCTGCGGCGAACTCGGCGGAGAACCGGCGTACGGCGGCTGTGTCGGCGTACATCACGGTGAGGTCGTTGACCACCAGCCGACCGTCGGCACGGCTGCCGGTCGGCGAACCTGCCGTGCCATCAGCATCGCGAGCACCTTCAGCAACAGCGACACCAGCACCCGCACCCGCCAGCATCGCGAACACCTCCTCGGTCGCCTCGACCCCGTCGGCGGCCGCGTGGAACTGAGCCCCGACCTGCCGCAATGGCAGGAACGCCTCGGGCGCGAGCAGCAGCACGAACAGCCCCACGCCGAGCCCGAGGTCACCGCTCACCAGTCGTAACCCGACCGACACCGCGACGAGGGCGACCGACAGGCTCGCTGCCAGTTCGAGCGCGAATCCGCTCAGAAACGACAAGCGCAGCACCTTCATGGTGCTGGCACGGTACTCCTCGGTCACCGAGCGGATGCGCGTGACCTGCCGGTCGGCCCGCCCGAACACCTTCAGCGTCGACAGCCCCTCGACCACGTCGAGAAACCCGCTCGACAGGCGGCCGAGCTTCAGCCATTGCTCCTTCTGCGCGGTCTGCGTCGCCCAGCCGATGAGAATCATGAACACCGGAATCAGGGGCAGCGTGAGCAGAACCGTGATTCCGCTGGCGAAGTCGAACAGAAACAGCACGGCGACGAGAATCGGGGTGGCGAGAGCGGTCAGGATGAGCTGGGGAAGGTATTTCGCGAAGTACACATCCAGGGCATCCAGACCCGTCGTCAGGGTGGTGGTCACGGCGGCACTGCTGCGCGTCGACAGCCACGACGGGCCGAGCCGCGGCAACGCCCGCAGCACCTGCTGGCGCAGCTGGCTCTTCGCGATGGTGGCGCCGCGGGCGGAGTTCCACTCCATCATCCACACGAGCACCGAGCGCAGCAGCACCACGGCAACGAGCGCGACGAGCCGCCAGCCGAACGGCGTCGCTCCGTGCAGCGCGTCGACGACGCTCGAACTCACGAGCCACGCGAACGCGACGATGCACGCCGTCTGCGCCAGCCCGAGCACGGCGCCGAACCCGAAGAACGCCCGGGCGGCACCGGCGTAGCGCAGCAGCCGCGGATCGACGGGTTTCATCGGTCAGCACCCGCATCAGCACCCGCCGCGTCGCCCGCCGCCCCAGCCACGGCCCCGTGCCCACCTTCGGGCAGAGGCCCGTGCCCGCCCCCTGGCCCACCCCCGGTCCTGCCCCCTGGCACGCCGGTGATCGTCGCCCGGCTGAGCCGCTTGCGGAACACCCAGTAGGTGAACCCCTGGTACAGCAGAATCAACGGCACGAACACCAGCGCGACCCAGCTCATGATGGTGAGCGTGTAGGTCGACGACGACGCGTTCTCGACGGTCAGCGAGTGCGCCGGGTTGTTGCTGGCCGGCATCACGTCGGGCAGCAACGACACGAACAAGCTGAGCACGGCGAAGGCAATAGTCGCAGCCATCAGGGCGAACGCCCAGCGCTCGGCCCCCCGGTGGTTCGCGAGATAAGACCCGATGAGCGCCACCGCTGCGACGGCCGACAGGATGCCCGACATCACGGTTCCGAACAACACCGTCGTGAGCACCAAGAACACCGCGGCCACCACGATGGTCAGCAGCCCGGCACGAGAGGCGAGCCGACGGGCGCGCTGGCGAATGGGCCCGTCGGTCTTCAGTGCCACGAATACCACTCCGTGCGTGAAGAACAGCAGCAGCGTGGTGACTCCGCCGAGCATCGCGTACGGGTTGAACAGGTCGAGCAGCGACCCGGTGAAGTTGAACCCAGCGTCGAGCGGAACACCCCGCACGACATTGGCGAACACCAGCCCCCACAAGAAGGCGGGAACGGCTGAGCCGATCACGATCATCCGGTCGAAGCGTCGCTTCCAGACCAGCTCGGCCCGCTGGTGACGGTACTCGAACGACACCCCTCGCACGATCAGCGCCAGCAGAATGGCGAGAAAGATGAGGTAGAAGCCGCTGAAGAGCGTGGCGTACCACTCGGGAAATGCGGCGAACATGGCGGCGCCGGCCACGATGACCCAGGTCTCGTTCAGATCCCAGACGGGCCCGATCGTGTTGATCATGACGCGGCGGTCGACGTCGTCGCGGCCGAGGAACGGCAGCGCCATTCCCACGCCGAAGTCGAACCCGTCGAGCACGAAATAGCCGATGAAGAAGAAGGCGAGAACGCCGAACCAGATGCTGGGGAGATCCATCAGTACACCGTCGCTTCGTGTCGTATTTCGCCCGTCGCCTCATCGGGCGCAGAAAGTTCTTCCGGCCCCGCCTGCACGGCCTTCTTGATGAGTCTGAATTCGACCACCGCGAGGGTGCCGTAGATGAGCGTGAACGCGATCAGCGAGATGAGTACGTCGAGCCCGGTGGTGTTCGGCGAGACCGCGTCGCTCGTCTTCAGCAGGCTGAACACGATCCACGGCTGGCGCCCCATCTCGGTGAAAACCCAGCCCACGATCATGGCGATCAGCGGCAATGGCACCGACCAGATGGCCACCTTCCACACCCAGCGCTTCGTGGGCATGCGCCCCTTGCGGGTAGCCCAGAGGCCGCCGACCGCGATCATGGTCGACAGCACACCGAAGAGAATCATGTAGCGAAACGCCCAGTACGTGACCCAGATGGTCGGTGTGTAGTCACCGGGACCGTACAGCTGTGTGTACTGCGCCTGAAGGTCGTTGATGCCTTCGACCGTGCCGTCGAATGTGTGCGTCGACAGGAACGACAGCAGGTACGGGATGCGAATGGAGAACAGTTCGCTGACCCCGTCGGGCGTTCCCAGTGTGAACAGCGAGAACGACGCGTTCGCGCCCGTGGAGGTGTTGTAGAGCGCCTCGGCGGCCGCCATCTTCATGGGCTGGGTCGACACCATGGCGAGCCCCAGCTGGTCGCCGGAGAGAAAGGTGAGGCCGCCGCCGATGACCATCATCCACAACCCGAATTTCAGTGCGGGGCGCATCGAGTCGAGATGCTTTCCCCTGGAGAGGTGCCAGGCGGCCGCGCAGATGATCACGGCCGCCGTCACCATGAGGCAAGCGAAGATGGTGTGCGGAAACGCCGCCAGAGCGACCTTGTTGGTCAGCAGGGCCCAAATGTCGGTCAGTTCGGCGCGACCCTTGGCCTCGTTGATCTGGTAGCCCACCGGGTTCTGCATGAACGAGTTCGCCGCGATGATGAAATACGCCGAGAGGATGCTTGCCGCGGCTGTCACCCAGATCGTTGCGAGATGCAGCTTCTTCGGCAATCGATCCCAACCGAAGATCCAGAGCCCGATGAAGGTCGCCTCGAGGAAGAATGCCAGCAGCCCTTCGAGCGCCAGAGGAGCCCCGAACACGTCGCCGACGAACCGCGAGTAGTCACTCCAGTTCATACCGAACTGGAACTCCTGCACGATTCCGGTGACGGTTCCCATGGCGAAGTTGATCAGGAAGATCTTGCCGAAGAACTTGGTGAGCTGCAGGTACTTCGCCTTGCCCGTGCGCACCCATGCGGTCTGGAAGAGGGCTACGGTCAGCGCCATGCCGATCGTGAGCGGCACGAACAGAAAGTGGTAGATCGTTGTCAGGCCGAACTGCCAGCGCGACAGCAGCAGCGGGTCAAGCCAGTCGTTCACGTGTCCTCCGCGAAATCGTTCTCGACGACGAATTTTCTACAAGCGGTAGAACTCGTCTTCTACACAGTGTAGAACAGTTCTACCGCTCGTAGAAGTTCCACAGCAAAACGCGCTATTCTTGTGCCATGGCAACGCTGGGCGACCTCGAACGATCGATTATGGAGAGACTGTGGGAGAACCACTCCCCTCTCTCTGCGGCCGACCTCAAAGACGAACTCGCGCACAAGACGAGTGCCGGCAAAGACCTGGCGCTGACGACCATGCTGACGGTGCTCTCCCGTCTCGAACGCAAGGGTTTTGTCAGCCGAGACCGCAAAGTGCGCCCTCACCTCTACTTCGCCGTCACGACACGGGCCGACCACACCGCCGAGCTGCTGCAGCAGGTTCTGGGTGCAGAACCCGACCGTGCCACCGCGCTGGCACACTTCGTGGGCCAGGTCAGCCCCGAAGAAGCTGAGACGCTTCGCCAGCTTCTCACGCAGCGCGCCGTTCAGCTGCCCGAAGACAGCGTCGCTACCGACGGCTGACGATCGCCTACGCTGAACGCGTGCTCTTCGCTTCTGTCACCCTCGCCGCGCTGGCTGTGCTTCTCGCATGGCCGGTGCCGGTTCTGCTGGCAAAGGCTCACTGGCCCACCCGGTCACCCGGCATAGCCCTGCTGCTCTGGCAGGCCATCGCCATCTCTGGCGGCCTGTCGATGATCGGCTCGCTGGTGACGTTCGGGCTGATTCCGTTCGGTGGCAGTCTGCTGCAGGGGCTCGCTCAACTGCCCCAACTGCTCGCCGAGGGGCCGCTGCCCGCCGGCACCGGGCTGATTCACATCTTCGCGCTCAGCAGCGCAGCGCTGCTCGCAGCGCACCTCGTTCTGAACCTGATCGTGACCGTCACTCGCACCGAGCGCCAGCGCCGACGGCACCGTTCGCTCGTCGAATTGCTGAGCACTCCCCTGCCTGACCGGCCCGGCGCGCCCATTCACATCATCGACTCTCCGGCGCCCGTCGCGTACTGCCTGCCCGGCGCCCGAACGGTCACGGTTCTCTCTGAGGGTCTGGTGGCGCTGCTCGACCCCCCGCAGCTCGAGGCGGTCATCGCGCACGAACGTGCTCATCTGCGCCAGCAACACCACATTCTGCTGGTCGCTTTTCAGTCGTGGCGCAGCAGCCTGCCCTGGTTTCCCATCGCAACCCGCGCACAGGTGGCCGTCTCTCTGCTCGTCGAGATACTGGCGGATGACCAGAGCCGCCGCCACACCGATGCTGAAACGTTGGCCGGGGCCATCGCCCTCGTGGGTTCGGCCGAGACCAATGCCCTGACGACCAACGCAACACAGTTCGTCGAATCGTCGGCCGCTCTGGCATCGGAACGCTCGGCCGTGTCGATGCGGGTCGACAGGCTCGCGCATCCGGAGCCCCAGCTGCCACTGGCCGAACGGGTGCTCATTCTCGTGGCGGCTGCGGTGCTGCTCGCGGTGCCGCTGGTGCTGCTGCTCGCGTCATAGCCACCACTCTGGCGCTCCAGAACGCAGAACGGCCGGCCACCTGTGAAGGGTGACCGGCCGTCGTGCGCCAGCAGCGAACTACCGGCGCTGCGTATCTAGAACAGTTTCACTTTGGCGAGCCACTCTTTGGCGATGTCGGCCGACGACTTCTGGTCGGTCGTGCTCTCACCGTTCATCGACACGAGGTCGGCGGTGGTGAGGGCGGCGTCGACCTTGTTGATCACGTCGGTGACCTTCGGGGTGGCAGCCGACTTGTTGATCAGCGGAATCACATTCGAGGCGAGAAACAGGTGCTTCGGGTCGCTCAGCGTGACCAAGTTGTTCGCACCGATGCTGGGGTCAGCGCTGTAGATGTTCGCGACCTGAATGGTGTTGTCGAGCAGGGCCTTCAGCGTGAGCGGGCCGGCCGAGTCGTCGATGGGTGTGAAGCCCACGGTGACGCCGTAGGTCGACTGCAGCCCGGGAGGGCCGTAGGGGCGCGTCGCGAGTTCGGCGTTGCCCCCGAGCGTCACGCCCGAGACCTTGGCGAGGTCGGCAATGCTCTTCACTGCGTTGGCGTCGGAGAAGGCCTTCGTCACGTTGTACGAGTCTTGGTCAGCGGCCTGTGACTGCTGCAGAACCTCGAGCTGCGAGGGAACAGCTTTCGCGAGCCCGGCGAAGACGTCGTCGGCGCTGGTGGCCGTGGTGGTCTTGTCGTAGTACTGCAACAGGTTGCCGCTGTATTCGGGGAACAGCGTCACCTCGCCGCTTTCGAGCGCCGGCAGGTAGGCGTCGCGCTGGCCGATGTTGAACTTGCGGGTCACGGTCAGGCCATTGGCCTCAAGTGCCTGAGAGTAGATCTCCGCAATGATTTCGTTCGAGTAGTACGACTGCGACCCGACGACGATGGTGCCCGACGCGGCCGTACCCGTTGAACTCGAGCCCGCGTCGAGCGGGCTGCTGCTTGATGAACACCCTGCCAGTGCGACTGCCGCACTGACCGCGATGACGCCAAGAGCGGCGACACGGCCTTTCTTCAATGCTGTGAACATGCTATTTCCCTTCGTGGATGGGGGATCCCACCGTTGTGCGCGGCCTGGTTGACCGCGAACGAACATCTTTTATTCGACCCGCGGCAACACCGCGTGGAACGAACAACCTCTGGAGGAGGGCGAATATGCCCTCGAGAATCAACGCGAGCGCGGTGACCAGAATCGAGGCGCCCATCAGCTCGGCGTAGTTCCTCGTTTTGAGGCCTTCGTTGATGAAGACTCCGAGCGCGCCGCCACTGGCAAAGTACGCGAGTGTTGCGGTGGCCACGACCTGCAGCACACCTGACCGGATGCCCCCCACGAGTAGCGAGAAGCCGAGTGGCAGTTCAACCTTCGTCAGAACCTGCCATTCGGTCATACCCTGCGCCCGGGCGGCGTCGATCGTACGACGGTCGACGGCTTCGAGACCCGAGTAGGCGCCGGCGAGAATGGGCGGAACGGCGAGGATAACGAAGGAGACGAGGGGCGCCTTGAATCCGATTCCTATGCCGAGGGCGAAGATGATGAGCAGGCCCAGGCTCGGCAGCGCCCGCAGGCCTCCCGAGAGTGAGACGGCGATGTCGCGGCCACGGCCGGTGTGCCCGATCCAGAGCCCAAGCGGAATGGCGACGAGTGAGGCGATGGCCACAGCACCGAAGGTGTAGGCGAGCTGCTCACCGATGCGGCTCGGAATGCCGCCCGAACCGTCGGAATGGGTGGGATCGAAGATCCACATGATGCCTTGCAGAAAGAGATTCACGCCTGTCACGCCCCCGTCACTGCGGTGAGAACGGCGCTGTCGCGCTGGGCGCGGGCGCGTCTTCGGCTGGGCCGGTCGGCACGGCTCCACGGCAGCAGCATGCGGCCGAGCATCACGAGGATGAAGTCGAAGACGATGGCGATGATGAGGGTCGCCACGATTCCGCTGGCCACCTCTGCCACGATGTTGCGCTGCAGGCCGTTCAAGAAGAGGTAGCCGAGGCTCGACACCCCGATCACCGAGCCGATGCTGACGAGGCTGACCGTGCTGACCGAGACCACGCGAAGCCCGGCGAGCAACACCGGCCCGGCGAGGGGAAACTCGACGCGCCAGAACCGGCTCCAGGTCGAGTAGCCCATGGCGGTGGCCGCCTGGCGCACTCCCGGGTCGACGGCGGCCAGGGCATCCGCCACCGAACGCACCATGAGGGCGACGGCGTAGATGGTGAGGCCGACCACGACGTTGATGGGATCGAGGATGCCCGTTCCCAGTATCACCGGGAGGGCGATGAACAGCGGCAGTGAGGGAATCGTGTACAGCAGGCCGCTGATGGTGAGCAGAACACCACGCGAGGCACTAAAGCGGTTGGCGAGCCAGCCGAGAGGAATCGCAATGAGGAAGCCGAGGATGATGGGCGGCACGGCGAGGGCGATGTGATCGAGCGTGAGGCTCCAGATCAGGCCGAGGTTGTTGGTGACCCAGTTCATGCGAGCCTCCTCGAACGCGCCCTCATCATGGCGGCCCAGTTCTGAACGAGGCCTTCCGCTCGGCGACGACTCAGCCGGTCGGTCGGCACACGGCCGTGGTTTCGGGTGTTCACGACTGCAACACCCCAGTGGGCCGACCGTCTTCGTCGACAACGACGTTGCGGCCGTTGACCACTTCGACCCGCAGGGCGCGGCGGCCGCGATCGGCTCCGATGAACGTGGCGACGAAGTCATTGGCCGGTTGTGAGAGGATCTCGGCTGGCGAACCGGCCTGCGCGATGCGGCCGCCCTTCTCGAGCAGCACCACCTGGTCGCCGAGCAGAAACGCTTCGTCGATGTCGTGGGTGACGAACACGATGGTCTTGCCGAGGTCGCGCTGAATTCGCACGAGCTCCTGCTGGAGTTCGGCCCGCACGATGGGGTCAACCGCGCCGAACGGTTCGTCCATGAGCAGGATGTTCGGGTCGGCGGCAAGGCCACGCGCGACGCCGACGCGCTGCTGCTGACCGCCAGAGAGCTGGCTGGGGTAGCGGTCGGCTAGGGCGCGGTCGAGGCCTACGGTGTCGAGCAGGCGGAGTGCTGCATCCCGAGCCGCGGCCTTCTTCACCCCGTTCAGGAGCGGCACGGTCGCCACATTGTCGACGACCTTGCGGTGTGGCAGCAGCCCGGAGTTCTGCATGACGTACCCGATGCTTCGACGGAGCTTCACCGGGTTCAGCGAGTGAATGTCTTCGCCGTCGATCTCAATGTCGCCCGAGGTCTTCTCGACCATGCGGTTGATCATGCGCAGGATGGTGGTCTTACCCGAGCCTGACGAGCCCACCAGCACGGTGGTCTGGCGGGCGGGAATGATCAGACTGAAGTCGTCAACCGCGACGGTTCCGTCAGGAAACTGCTTGGTAACCGCTCGGAATTCGATCATTGGCCAAGCAAAACACCAAACTCAGCATTAGGCAAAGTCTCGCGCGGGCCTTGACGGATTATTACGCAGCTGATTGCGCAAGGTAGCTCTGCACGATGGCGCGGGCCTCGGTGATGATGGCCGCGTCGCCGTTCTTGTCGGCGATGAACGCGCGAACCAGCAGCGCGTCGGTCATATTGACCGACATCTCGAGGCGCAGGGTGAGCTCTGCCGAGGCGTCGACGCCGAAGTCCTGCGTGATGATCGCGGCGAACGCGTCAGCGATTCGGGCTGACCGGATGCCCGCGGGCTCCACATCGGGGTACGTGACGAGGTCGCCCAGTCGAATGGACGTGAAGCCCACCTCAGTGCGGTGCATCTCGACCGCGGTGTCGAAGCTCACGAGCATGAGCTCGACCCACGTGCTGGGCTTCTCACGCAGAATGTTCTCGCGGGTCTGGCGCAGAAAGCGATCCATGCTGCGCAGGCTGAGAGCCGAGAGTACCGCGATGCGGTCGGGAAAGTAGCGGTAGACCGTGCCGATCGAGGCGCCAGCGCGCTCAGCGACCATGGCCGTCGTCATTCGTTCGACGCCGACCTCTTCGATGACCTCGGCGGCAGCGTCAACCAAGGCGGAGATACGAGTCGAGCTACGAACCTGTACGGGCTCGTTACGAACGTTCACCATTTCGAGCAGGGTTTCGTCGATGAGTTTACTGAGTGACACTTTTCTGACCCGTCCCCTAATTTGTAACAAGTAAGTCTCATGTTACCTCTCGGGCTGACGACCTCAACGCCGATATGACGGCATCTCACAAAATTCCCGCTCATTTGACAGCAAAGTCTGGCGACGATCCTTGTCACGGGCGAGCTGGCTGCAGAGGCTTCTGTCAGGGCGCACAGCGTTCTCTGTCAGACTGGGCACGTGTCGAACGAGTCGGTAAACCTCCCACCCGCGAAAGTCACGCCTGAGCTGATTCTGCACAGAGCCGCGCGAATCGAAGATGCCGTGCACGAGTTCCGTGAGAACAGGGCGCGCAAGCGCGGGTACCAAGTGACCGTCATCCCGTACACGGGCTACGGCTCCACCACGTGGATCAGGGTGCTCAGCCGGGTGCTGCTCACCCGCGACCCGAAACCGCGTCGGCGCCTGCCCATCATTGGTCGGCGTGACGAGACGGTGCGGGGCTGGCGGAGCTTCACGGCGGTGCCCATCAACGATGTCGATGTGACCATCACCGTGGGCGGAGTGGAACACGAGGTGAAAGCCGACCGCGGCGGAGTGGTCGACGTGGTGATCGAGGCGACCCTCGAACCCGGCTGGCACACCATTCAGTTGCGCGCCGAAGACTCCGAAGTCGTCACTTCTCCGGTCTTCATCATCGAACCCGACGCCAAGTTCGGGGTCGTGTGCGACGTCGACGACACGGTCATGGTCACGGCACTTCCGCGGCCCCTGCTCGCGGCCTGGAACACTTTTGTACTCGACGAGCACGCGCGCGTACCCACGCCGGGTATGGCTGTGCTGCTCGACCGGCTGGCAACCGAGCATCCGGGCTCCCCCACCATCTACCTCTCGACGGGCGCCTGGAACGTCGCGCCCACTCTCACTCGCTTCCTGTCGCGCAACCTGTACCCGTCGGGGCCTCTGCTGCTGACCGACTGGGGGCCAACGCACGACCGGCTCTTTCGCAGCGGGCGCGAGCACAAACGCGACAACCTGCACCGGCTCGCCGAAGAGTTTCCGCAGATGCGGTGGCTGCTGGTGGGTGACGACGGGCAGCACGACGAAGAGATCTACGGCGAATTCGAAGAGCAACATCCGGCGAACGTGGCCGCCATCGCCATTCGGCAGCTCTCCGCGGGCGAGGCCGTGCTGGCCGGTGGGCGATCGAAAGCCGAATTCATGAGCGAGAAGTCTGATGCGCTGTGGATCTACTCGCCCGACGGCTCGGGCATCGCCCATCAGCTGAACATCGCCGGCCTGCTGTAGGTTCGCGTGCTACCTGGCCATCGCAGAACGCTGACGGGCCTGCGACTCGTCAGCCAGGGCATCCAGAACCCTGTCGGCGACAGCGCGGGCGCCGTGGCAGGTGCCGTGGTGGGTGCCGCTGCCGCTGCTGGTGTGGTCGGGTACCTCGCCGCCGTTCAGGCGCAAGATCTGCCCGGGGCGAAATGGTCGGTGGGGCTCCGGATGCCCGGCGGCACCCTCGCCGATGTCGACGCCGCTCTGGCTGACGGCAGTGTCGTTCGTTCGTGGCCGTTTCGCGGCACCCTGCATTTCGTCGCCGGAGTCGATCTGCGCTGGATGCTCGACCTCACCGCCACCCGCACCCTCGCCGGTGCGGCCACCCGACACCGGCAGCTCGGACTCCACCCGGAGACCTTCGCGCTTGCGCACCGCGTCGCCGTGGATGCGCTCGAAGGCCACCGCAACCTCACCCGCGACGAGCTCTTCGCCGTGTTTCGCACGCACGGAATCGCGACCGACGCAAACCGTGGATCGCACCTGCTCTGGTACCTCAGCCATCACAAAGTGCTGTGCTTCGGGCCAATGAAAGGCGCGGCCCAGACGATCGTGCTGCTCGACGAATGGATTTCGCAGTCAACGGCACGCCAGCTGACGCGCGACGAGAGTCTGGGCGAGCTGGCACGGCGGTACTTCAGTGCGCGCGGACCAGCCACGGTCAAAGACTTTCTCTGGTGGTCGGGGCTGCTTCTGAAAGACGCGACCCTCGGCATCGAACTGGCTGGCGACGCACTGGAGTCGATGGTCGTAGACGACCGAACCTACCTGCGGGCGGCGCGAGGAGGGTCAGACGATGACTGGCCTCGTGGCGACGGGTCTGCGATCCGCAGGTCTGCGCTCCGCGGTTCTGCTGGCGTGGGTTCTGACGGTGAGGCTTCTGATGCGGCCTCTGCGAACGTTCATCTGCTACCCGGGTTCGACGAGTATCTACTCGGCTACTCTGACCGCAGCGCGCCGCTCGCGCCCGAGCACATGGAACGGGTTGTGCCAAGCAGCAACGGCTTGTTCCTGCCGACCATCGTGGCGGGCGGGCACGTCGCCGGCACGTGGCGGCGGCACGCTACCTCGAAACGAGTGACCGTCACGGCTGAGCCTTTTGAACCGTTCTCTGCTGTGCAACACGCAAGCTTTACCAGCGCAGCCGAACGGTACGCGCGGTACCTCGGCCTCGCTCTCGCCAGCTCGTAGTCGAGGGGGCACCGAGGCGTGCTCGAGCGCTGGCGGCGGCCGTCAGGTTGTGTATGGTCGTGGTTGTCTGACCCATGGCGGTAGTGGTGTTGTGGGCAAAGGTCCGCGTCTTCGTGATCTGATTTGGGAGCAGGGTCGTGGGGTTTGTTCCCAGTCGATGCTTTTCGGTGGGATCAGCACGGGAACGCCGTTCTGCATGGCGAGTTTCCACTCAGAAGAATGCACATGTGTGTGGTGGAAGTGGCAGAGCAGTGCCCCGTTATCGATGTCTGTACGGCCTGGTGCGTAGGTGTGGTGTTTCCAGTCGTCGACGTGGTGGCTTTCGCACCAGGACGGGCCGCGGTCGCAGCCCGGCCA
>NZ_JASJXO010000018.1:0-66259 GCF_035018625.1 Subtercola sp. RTI3
AGATGTGTATAAGAGACAGGGCCGTGACGTTGCTGATGGTCACGTCGGCGATGGTGGTGAGCAGGCGGCCCACAACAGTAGCGCCCTCACCCACGGTGATGGCGGCGCCGCTGAGAGCTGTGCCGTAGAACGTGGCCACGCCGCCGATGTCGACCGCCCCCACAGACACCCAGAAGATATTGGCGGCCGATGCGCCATTCTTCAGAATCATCGAACTGGCCGCTGCCGTCGTGATGGCGCCGTCGCTCTGAATGATGAACGAGGCAGTGGGGTCTCCCAACGCATCGAATTTCAGAGTGCCGGTGAGGCCGAGCGCTGCCGTCTGGTGATAGACGCCGGGGCTCAGGGTGAGGCCTCCCATCTGTGCCGCCACCAGAGTCGCCGGCCCCGCCGCCCGAGCCGCGGCGTAGGCCGACTCGGTGTCGGTCTTCGCCTGGGCGTTCTGCGCGCTGGTGCCCTTGACGGCCACCACGGGCGGGATGTTCGTGTACGGCCCGTTCTCGACGCCGACCAGCCCACCGTTGAGTTTCGAGGCGGTTCCGACAACCGTCAACGCACCCTTGGCCAGAATCAGGTACGAGGCAGCCTCACCCAGCGCGATTGAACCGGGTGACGCAGTGGTCACGAACGGCAGCGACACGGCGTTCGAACCCGCGGTCTGCGGGGAGAGCTGCGCCGTCGAGCTGCCGCTGTAGGCGGCCTGCACGCCCTTGGTGACAGTCCAGGTTCCGCTGTAGAGATCTGAACTCGCGCCCGCGGCGAGGCCTGCTCCGAAGACGAAGACAAAGTCGTTGGCGTCTGCGGTCATGCTCCAGCCGCCCATCGTGGCCGGGCCCATGTCGTCAGTGAGTCCCGAGAAACCGGTGAGGCGCGAGACCCACACCGAGAGCGGGCCGGTCGCCACAGCGCTGGGGTTGGTCAGCTGCAGCGTGAAGGGTGAACTACCACCGCCGCTGGGGATGCTGCCGAGGTTGTCTGCGGTTGCCGCGATCTGAACGGCCGACGGGCCACTCGCCGCCATAGCGGGGCTCGCCACCGCCAGAGCGATCACGGGTACTGACCAGGCCGCCGTGGTGAGAACAGCGCGACGGCCGATAGGGCCGAACCCGCGTGGGGCGTCTGCAGATTCGGGAGCATCCGGGCTCTGGTCAAAAGGCCTCGTCACGGTGGTCATCCCTAGAGTGAGTGTGCGTGGGAGCGTGAGGTGGAGCGGGTGGCTGAGTGGGTGGCTGAGTGGGTGCCGCTCTGCTCGACTTCGCGCTCGCTTCGACTCGCGGCAGCGGTGGCTGCGCTCGTGGTCCGCGCAGTCGACTCGGCAACGTAGGAGCCGTAGTAGTAGCCGTAGCCGCGGCCGTTCGCGGCACCGCGCGGTACGCGGTTCAGAATGAGGCCGAGCACCTGACCGTTGGTCTTCGCGATGTTCGCGAGTGCCAATTCGAGTTCGTCGATGGTGGTCTTGCCTGCCGATGCCACGATGATGGCGCCGTCGGCGATGGTTGCCAGAATCGCCGCGTCGGTGACGGGCAGCAGGGGCGGTGCATCGATCAGAACCATGGCGTCTTTCGACAGTTCACGCAGCAGGGCTTCCATGCCCCTGGTGCCCAGAAGCTCACTGGGGTTCGGAGGAATGGCACCGGCGCCGAGCACCGAGAGATTGCCGCTGGTTCCCCAGTGCTGAAGCAGGTCGTCGATCTCGGCGCTGCCGATCAGAAGATCTGTCACCCCCACCTCGGCCACCAGGCCGAAGGCGGCCGCAACGGAGGGCTTGCGAAGGTCGCCGTCGACGACGATCACCTTCTGCCCTGAAGCGGCGAGAGCGACCGCCAGGTTGGCCGTGACTGTCGACTTTCCGTCGTTCGGCGACGGGCTGGTCACCACAATCACCCGCGGCGGGTTGTCGACGTGCATGTACCGCAGGTTCGTGCGGAGTTCACGAAACGCTTCGCCCAGTGCATAGTCATGCCTCGTCGGCGTACCGATCGGCGCGGCATCTGGGTCGGGCAGTATCCGATTCAGGTCGGTGAGACGGCGGTCGACCGGCAGCTTGCCGATGACCGACAAGCCGAACTTCTCTTCGACGGCGGATGCGCTGCGGATGCACCGATCGAACACATTGCGAACAAACGCATAGAGCAGGCCCAGAACGAGGCCGATCAGCCCACCGATCACCACTGCGAGCCTCACGTTCGGCCACACCGGCTCAGACGCGACAACGGCCGATTCGACCGGCACCAGAAAAGTGATGGGTGTGGCCGCGGCGGTGCCTGTCGTCGAGCTCTGTGCAAGCGCCTCGTTTTCAATGATGGCGATCTGTTTCGTCATCCCGGTGATCCACGCGTCAGCCAGTTCCTTCGCCTGTGTTCCCGTTGCCGCCCGCGCCGTCACGTTGAGGGTAGGCGTGTCTTTGATGTTCGTGACCGTGATCGACTGCACGAGCACCTCGGGCGTCGTCGCCAGGCCCAGCTGGGTGATCACCAGTTGAGCGACCGCTCGCGACTGGCCGATGCCCACGAATGTCGTTGCCTCAGACTTAGCCAGTGAATCAGAGGCAAGAGTCGCGCCGATGGTGTTGTCGGAAACCAGCTTGACGATGCCGCTCGAGTTCGCGTTGTAGACCCGAGTCTGAACGAGGCTCCAACCCCAGGCCGCACACGCACCGAGAATCACCAGAAGCACGAGAGCTATCCAGTGCGCGCGGATCACGCGCACATAGTCGTGGATAGTCATCGTCACCTTTCGCTGCGAGCGCCGAATAGTCGGTTCGCTGCACAGCGCCGGCAGCAGATAGAGAGTAGGGGTGAACCGCCGAAAAGCTTCGCTCAGGGCACTAAGGGAGGTCAGCTTGCCGCTTCTGGCACAGAACGTCGTAGAAACCCCCCACTCGGGGGCATCCGCCCTAGAATCAGGCGACGTTACAAAATCCACTCGCCAACATCACCGTGGTGGGGCACTCTATGGCCGGGTCGAGCTGCGATAGGAGCTCATGCTGACGCCGTATTTGCGCCGAAAGGCGCGGGCCGCCTGATCTGCACCGGTAAACCCCGCACGCACCGAGATGTCAGCGAATCTGTTGCGGTTCGATGGGTCAGTCAATGCTGCCGCGATCAACTCGAGCCGAGTGTCACGAATGAGCTCTGCGATGCTCACGTTCTCTGCTCCGAAGATGCGATAGAGGCGACGCAGGTCGACACCGGTGTCGTCGGCTACGTCGCGGGGGCCATAACCACGAGTCGAGGAATGTGCTGCGATCGACGAAGCAGCGGCCGCGAGCACTGAAGAATCGCTGGTCGGGCCGCGCTGACGAGAACCGAAATTCTCGACCAGCAGTCCTGAAATGAGAAGCAGAAGCTGTTGTTCGAGCTGTTTGGCCTCAACGCCGTTCGGTGTATTGATCGAGGCCGCGATCGCTTCGACGAAGGCGAGGGCCGAACGGGTGAGAACGGAGTCGGGCAGCGCTGTCGCTGTCACGTTCTTGAGCGTGCGCACCAGGCCCAGCGGCAGCGCGAGCGATGGGCTGGTCACCGAGACGAGAGAGACCCGCCCGCCAGCCGAGTAGTGATAGGTGGCACGCGACCTGAGGGCGAAGAGCGTTCCGGTCGGGGCGCGAAGCACGCGGCCGTCTTGGTAGACCGTCACAGCCCCCGAGCGAACGAAGATCAGACTCACACAATCGCGGTCGTCGGTTGCCATGAGTTTTGCCGTGCGCGCACCGCGATGGCGCGACGCGTCGAGTACGGCGAGGTCGACCGAACCGAGCGAAGAGACAATGAGTGCGGCCGAGAATGTCGACGCATCGCGTGCGCTGAGCTCGGCGTGGTTCGCGAACATGCCCGTTGCCGCGCTCACACTGACCCGCGAACGAACGCGCCAAGGAATCTCTGGAACGATTGCTCGGTGAGTGTCACTCATTATGGGCACATGATATCCCTTAGCTTCGATAGTCAGCCCCGTCGCAGTGATTGAAGACGACTTTGCGTGCCACACCCGACTTTGCGTACGAACGTTTTCGCGCGACGTGTGCTGTGTGGCGATGATAAGGCTATGCCCAATGTCAGGCAGTTTCGTGGCGCAGCGGGTGCCGCGCAGATGTCGCCAGAGGCGACCTGCACCGCACACACCCCAGCGACGTTTGCGGCGACCCTGACGACGGTGAAGTCAGCTTCGGTTGAAATCGCCCAGGTCGATGCCACCGCCTATGGTGCCAAACGCTCTCTGGCGCAGGTGGCAGCCGTGCCCGTCGACTTTGTTCGACTGATCATTGTTCTGCGCGGCGCCCTGCGCGTGCGGCAAGACGGCCGAACGAACATTGTCGATGCGGGCGCCGCGACGCTGGTTCGAACTGACGCACCGTATCAATTCGCTCTGAGCAATGAAAGCTCGATGGTGGTGGTGAGCGTGGCCCGCCCCCTGACCACCCCTCACGCACGTCGACATCTGCGCTCGGTGACCGCCGAGGTGATCTCAGATTCGATGCTGGTCGAGACCATTCTCGCCTTCGTTCGCCCGCGCCTCGACCGGCTGAGCCTGGTGGATCGCGCCGCGCCAACGGCGTTCGAATCGGTGGTGATATCGTCTCTGAGCGCCATCATCAGCAGTGCGATCGTCGGTGGCGACCCGTCAGGGAATGACCCACATCACGAGCCCGCCAGCATGCCGACGAGCTCCGCGGCACCGATTTTCGATGCCGGCACCACCACGGCCTCTGCCGCCGCGAGTGCACAACTCGTATCGAGCGCCACGACCCTGCTGATCGATCGCATCCGCTCGCCCGACCTCACAGCGGCCAGTCTGGCCGCTGACCTCGGCGTCAGCGTGCGCAACCTCTACCGCGCATTCGAGGCTGCGAACATCAGTGTGGGCGATCTCATTCGCTCGACCCGGCTCGACATGATCGCGGCGAGGCTCCGCGTGCACTCCGACAACCGAACCCTCGACCAGCTTGCGCGCGCGTACGGCTTTCGATCTGCCGATGTGTGCGCCAGAGCGTTCAAGTCACGCTTTGGAATGACGATGACGGCCTACGAACTGGCACGACCCCGGGTTCGATCGGGTTTCGCGGCTCTGTGATGGGGCTAGACGGCCTGATCAGTGGCCCTTGGGGCCCGGCCCGAGGTAGGGGCGGGATGCACCGCCAGTGCCTGCCTCGTCGTCGTCGTTCATCTCCTGGGTCTCGGCCTCGTTCGGCTTGAACGTCAGCGCGAACATCGCCGTGATGACAAGCGAGACGATGAACGCGATGCCGAAGAAGATCACCGCCAACAGGGGCTGGCGGGTCGACAGCAGCACCGTGAGCCCGACGAACGCAGCGAGTATCGCTGAGATGACGACGAGCTCGACAGGCTTCAGCACTTCGCGGCGGGTGGGGGGAGTGTGATCGGTCACGATGTCGTCTCTTGGTTCAGCGATTCTGTGGTTCGGGGTGCGGTACCGGATACGTGCCGCGTGGGTTGCGGCCCCCAGCGAAGCGAAAGACCGCCGATCACGAGGTAGAGGCCGAGCATCACGGCGTACCCGCCGAACAGCCCAATCGCCGTCACGACATCGAGCGGGATGACCAGAAAGACCAGTGCGAGCAGAGCGGTGAAGACACCGGCGGCCAGCCAGTCTTTTGCCAGCAGTCTCTGCTCGACGACAGCCGAGTTGCGCGAGCGCAACCCGCTGTACAACTCGATGAAGCCGGTGAGCGCCCCGAAAAGGCTCACCAGGTAGAGAAAGAGCGGTACTCCGCCGGTGTTGAAAACAAGGGCAGCGGCACCCAGAACGACCCCGATGAGGCCCTGCAGCACGAAGAGCCGCCGCGTCAGTCGCTCGACCACGAACCGAGCCGACAGACCGGCCACGAACAGGCCCGACACCACGGCGTAGCTGCCGAAGACGAAGAGGCTCACCTGCGACGAGTGATTTTCGGTGAACGTGAGGTAGGCGGCAACCACGAAGGCCGGAATGGCACGCGCGACCGGCACACCCCAGTAGGGCGAACGCCCTTGCGTGCGGTTCTGCTGGATGCTCACCAGGAGGGGCCTCATTTCAACGAGATGACCCTCTATTGTACGGCTCGCCACCTGAGTGCCGGCTCGCCTCGGAGCTTCACGCACCGAGAGCACTCAGGCGTGTGGCATGTCTGCGAACCGCGAGAAGTGGCCGTGGAAACCCACCGTCACGGTGGCCGTCGGGCCGTTGCGGTGCTTGGCGACGATGAGGTCGGCTTCGCCCGCGCGCGGGTTGTCTTTCTCGTAGGCGCTCTCGCGGTGCAGCAGAATCACCATATCGGCGTCTTGCTCGAGCGAACCACTCTCTCGCAGGTCTGAGAGGGCCGGTTTTTTGTCGGCTCTCTGTTCGGGCCCACGGTTCAGCTGTGAGAGGGCGATCACCGGAACCTGCAGTTCTTTGGCCATCAGCTTCAATGCACGTGAGAACTCGCTCACCTCTTGCTGGCGCGACTCTACGCGCTTTCCCGAGGTCATCAGCTGCAGGTAGTCGATGATGACCATCTTCAGCCCAACCCGTTGCTTCAGGCGGCGGCACTTGGCCCTGATTTCGACCAGCGTCATGTTGGGGCTGTCGTCGATGTAGAGCGGCGCGTCGTTGATGCGGCCACGTGTCGCAGCAATTGTCGTCCAGTCACGGTTCTCGACGGTGCCCTTGCGCATGTTCTGCAGGGGAACAGATGCTTCGGCCGACAACAGTCTCATGGCGATCTCGCTGCGGCCCATTTCGAGCGAGAAGAAGATCGAGGGCATGTCGTGTTTGATCGAGGCGGCGCGGGCGAAGTCGAGCGCGAGCGTCGATTTTCCGAGCGCAGGGCGTGCGGCGACGATGATCAGCTGCCCGGGGTGCAGCCCGTTCGTCAGCGAGTCGAGCTCAGCGAAGCCGGTCGGCACACCGGTCATCTGACCTTCGCGGCCTTTCGCCGCCTCGATCTCGTCGATGGCAGCGCTGACGGCCGTCGTGAGCGGAACGTAGTCTTCGACCTCGGTGTTGCCGTTCACGGCGTAGATCTCGGCCTGCGCGTTGTTCACGAGATCCATAACCTCGCCCTCGCTGGCATAGCCCATCTGCACAATGCGTGTGCCCGCCTCGACCAGCCGGCGCAGGATGGCCTTCTCGGCCACGATCGAGGCGTAGTATCCGGCGTTCGCGGCAGTGGGCACGAGACCCGTCAGGGTGTGCAGGTACTCAGCCCCGCCCGCGCGAGTCAGTTCACCCGACTTGGTGAGCTCATCTGTCACCGCGATCACATCGGTCGGCTCACCGTGCGAATACAGATTCAGAATCGCATCGAAGACGAGCTCGTGCTTCGGGATATAGAAGTCGGCGCCGCGAACAACCTCGACGACGTCAGCCACCGCGTCTTTGCTCAGCAGCATGCCGCCGAGGGCACTCTGCTCTGCGAGCAAATCGTGGGGCGGGGTACGCTCGTGGCCCCGGCTCTCGCCGCCGCCTCGCTGGTCACTCGTCAGACCGAGATGCGCAATCGACACCCGAACTCCTTACGTCTGGTACCTGTTTATCGGGGCCCACTGACATCGACAAATTGGGCTGTGGATAACTCTGTGGAATAAATCGGCGAAACGCCGCGTCTCTTGTGCAGAACCTGTTGAAACCGATGTGGATAACAAACGACTTTTTACGCCAAGCTAGCCGCTGATCAGGTTATTCACATTTCCACAGGGTGTGGATAATCGAATGTTTAGACCGCTGCTTGAATGTTGAACCAATCCACAGACCTGTGCACAAAAAGCTTGACAACGGGCGCGAAAAAGGGAGCCGTGCCGAAGGCACGACTCCCTTTAGGGGGGTACTACTTTGCAGCTACCACCTGAATGGTGATGGTGGCGCTGAGATCTTCACGAAGGCGAATCGACGCCTCGTGGGTACCGGTCACCTTGATGGGCGAAGTGATCTCGATCTTGCGCTTGTCGAGCGAACCGAAACCGGCAGCCGAAACCGCGTTGGCGATGTCGCTCGTCTTGACCGAACCGAACAGACGACCCTCTTTGCCGGCTTTGACGCTCAGCTTGACGGTGTTGTTCTCGAGAACCTGCTTGAGGTGCTGCGCTTCTTCGATCGTCGCGAGTTCGCGAGCGGTGCGGGCAGCCTTGATCGATTCGATCTGCTTTTCGCCGCCGCGGCTCCACGTCACCGCGAAGCCCTGGGGAATCAGGTAGTTGCGTGCGAAGCCGTTCTTGACCTCGACGACGTCACCAGCTGAACCGAGGCCGGAGACCTCGTGGGTGAGAATGAGTTTTGACATTGTGAGTTCCTACCTGCCCGAACCGGCGTAGGGCAGCAGGGCCATTTCGCGGGCATTCTTGACTGCACGGGCGATGAGGCGCTGCTCCTGAACCGAGACGCCGGTGATGCGGCGTGCGCGGATCTTTCCGCGATCGGAGATGAACTTGCGCAGGGTGTTGACGTCTTTGTAGTCGATGACGCCGACGCGAATCGACTTCGCCGGGGCGGCATTCTTGCCGTCTTTCCCCTTGCGGATCGGCTTGCGGCGGTCGCCGCTGCTCTTTCCAGCCATGGTTATTCTGCTTTCTGAAGAATGTGAAGTTTAGAAGGGGGTTTCGTCGCTGTAGCTGCCCGGAGTGTTCCAGACATCAGCGGCGGCACCTGAGGAGTTCGCCGAGGCAGGGGCACTTGCGGCCCACGGCTCGTCGCCACCGTTGCTCTGGCCACCACCGACCTGGCCTCGTTGGCCGCCACCGGATGCTCCCGATGACGACGCACGAGTGACCTGCGCCGTGGCGTACCGGAGGCTGGGGCCGATCTCGTCGACCTCGAGCTCGATCGAGGTGCGCTTTTCGCCCTCTTTCGTCTCGTAGCTGCGCTGACGCAGGCGCCCGGTCGCAACGACGCGAGAGCCCTTCGTCAGCGAGCCGGCCACGTGCTCGGCGAATTCACGCCACACGCTTGCACGAAGAAACAGCGCTTCGCCGTCTTTCCAGTCATTCGACGCACGATCGAACGTGCGAGGAGTGGAAGCGATGGTGAAGTTGGCAACGGCCAGCCCGTTCTGCGTGTAACGCAGTTCGGGGTCACCGGTGAGGTTGCCCACCACGGTGATGATCGTTTCGCCAGCCACGGTGACTACTCAGCGGGAGCGGCAGCAGGGGCCGGGGTGGCCTCGGTTGCAGCGGCGTCAGCAGCAGGCTTGGTCGTTGCAGCCTTGACAGCAGCGGCAGCGCGAGCGGCCGGAGCGACGGGTGCAGCAGCCTTGGCGGTGCTCGAAGAGGCCGGCGCGCTCGAGGCGGCAGCGGGTGCCGACTTGGGTGCAGAGGCGGTCTTCGGGTTGGCGGCCGCGCGGGCTGCCTTCTCTTCGGCGCGCTTTGCGGCTTCGGCAACCTGTGCCATGGCCTCTTCGGCGCGAAGCACCTTGGTGCGCATGACGGCTTCAGAAAGCTTCAGCTGGCGGTCGAGCTCCTTGGTGGAGTCTGCCGTAGCGGTCAGCTTGACGACGGCGTAGATGCCTTCGGTCTTCTTGTTGATCTCGTAAGCCAAGCGGCGACGACCCCAGATGTCGACGTTGTCGACAGTGCCACCATCTTTGCGGATGACGTTGAGGAACTTGTCGAGGCTCGGAGCCACGGTGCGCTCATCGATTTCTGGATCGAGGATGACCATGAGTTCGTATTTGTGCGTCACTAACCCACCTCCTTTGGACTAGATCGGCCACAGAATTTCTGTGGCAGGAGGGTGTGTGCATACGTCGGCACCCGCGTGGAAGATCTCCACTGAGTACAGACAACCTATAGAGCCTAACAGAAGCACCGGTAGAGTGACAGACGTGAGCGATCTGCGAGTGGCCCTGGTGTCACTTCATACGTCTCCGCTTGCCAACCCGGGCTCGGGGGATGCCGGGGGTCTGAACGTCTATGTTGTCGCGCTCGGCGAGGCTCTGGCCCGCCAGGGCGTCGAAGTCGAGCTCATCACGCGCTCATCGAGCGAAGACCAGCCGGCCACCGAATACACGGCAGGCGGCCTGCCCGTGCGCTTTCTGAAGGCCGGCCCTCCGCGGGTCGTACAGAAAGAGGAGGTACCCGCCGTCATCGGCCGGTTCCAGTCGGCCCTCGCCGAGCTGCCGCGTTTCGACGTGCTGCACTCGCACTACTGGCTGTCGGGTCTCGCCGCGCTGCCCGTGGCTGTGATGGAGAGCATCCCGCACATCCAGACCCTGCACACCGTGGGGGCCGTGAAGAACGCCGAACTGCCCCCCGGTGACGAGCCCGAGCCCGAGAGCCGGTTGAACGGTGAGCGGCTGCTCGTTGCCAAATCGCTCACCACCATTGTTTCGACCAGCGCCGAACAGGATGCCCTCATCGAGTTGTACGGAGCCCAGGAGCCCCGCATCCGCATCATCGAGCCTGGTGTCGACGGCGCACTGTTCCACCCCCTCTCCGGTCTCCCCGGGCCGGCGCGCCCCTTTCTCGTGCAGCTCGGCCGGTTGCAGCCGCTGAAGGGGCACGACCTCTCCATTCGGGCGCTCGCGCTTCTGCCCGAGCACCTGCGCCCCGACCTCGTCATCGCCGGCAGCGCAACGCCCGGCCAGGAGCACTACGCCACCGGGCTCGCCGAACTCGCCGCGTCACTCGGTGTCGCGTCGCGCGTGAACTTCACCGGAACGCAGTCGCGCGCGCAGTCGGCCGCACTGCTCCGCGAGGCCTCGCTGGTGCTCATGCCCTCGCACTCCGAGACCTTCGGGCTGGTCGCGCTCGAGGCGGCCGCGTCGGGCACGCCGGTGATCGCCTTCGACACCTCAGGCCTGCGGTCAAGCGTCGCCGACGGCGTCAGCGGCATACTGCTGGCGAGCCGTCAACCGAGCGACTGGGCTGCTGCGATCGGCGCACTGCTCGAGCATCCGGCAACCCTCAGGCGGCTGTCGAACTCGGCCGCCAAATTCGGGGCACGGCACACCTGGGAGAAGACCGCCAAGGCGACGCTTCGCGCGTACCGAAGCGCGGTCAGCGCGTCGACCACCACTCGGTGAGTCGGCGGGTGGCCTCTTCTTCGCCCAAGGCACCCTCTTCGAGTCGCAGCTCGAGCAGAAAACGGTAGGCCTCGCCCACCTCGCGCCCCGGCGAGAGGTTCAGGATGCCCATGATCTGCTCCCCGTCGAGGTCGGGCCTGGTCGAGTCGAGTTGCTCCTGCTCTGCGAGCTCAGCGATACGCGATTCGAGGTCGTCGTACGCGAATGACAGGCGATCGGCCTTTCGCACGTTGCGAGTGGTGACATCGGCGCGCACCAGCATGTGCAGTCGTTCGAGCTGGCTGCCGGCGTCACGCACGTAGCGTCGCACGGCCGAATCTGTCCACGCACCGTCGGTGTAGCCGAAGAAGCGCAGGTGCAGCTCGATGAGGCGCGCGACGTCGGCAATGGTCTCGTTGTCGTAGCGCAGCGCGCGCAGGCGCTTTTTGGCGAGTTTCGAACCGACAAGATCGTGGTGGTGAAACGAGACCACGCCGCCCGGTTCGAGTCGGCGGGTCGCAGGCTTTCCGATGTCGTGCAGCAGCGCGGCCAGGCGCAGCGTCAGGTCGGGTTCTTCGCCGGCGTGGCGTTCGTGCTCGAGGTCGATGGCCTGCTCGAGCACGGTGAGGCTGTGCTGGTAGACGTCTTTGTGATGGTGGTGTTCGTCGATCTCGAGGCGGAGGTCGGGCACCTCTGGCAGAACGTACGCCGCCAGTCCGCTGTCGACCAGCAGCTCGATACCCCTCCGAGGTTCGGGTGAGCGCAGAAGCTTTGACACCTCTTCATTCACCCGCTCGGCCGAGATGTTCTCGATGCGCCCGGCCATCTCGCCGAGCGCCACGCGGGTCTCCTCGTCGACGTCGAAACCCAGCTGCGCGGTGAACCGCACGGCCCGCATCATGCGGAGGGGGTCGTCGCCGAACGAGACCTCGGGGGTAGAGGGAGTTCGTAGCGTGGAGGCGAGCAGATCATCCATGCCGCCCGATGGGTCGACCAGAATCTGGGCGGGCAGGGTGAGGGCGAGGGCGTTGACCGTGAAGTCGCGGCGCAGCAGATCGGTTTCGAGCGACGTGCCGAACTCGACAGCGGGTTTGCGGGTGACCTGGTCGTACGTGTCGGAGCGATAGGTGGTGATCTCGACCGTCTCGCCGCCGATGCGGGCGCCGATGGTGCCGAAGGCGCGGCCGATGTCCCAGTGGGCATCGGCCAGCGGGGCGACGATGGCCAGAATCTGGTCGGGGGTCGCGTCAGTGGTGAGGTCGAGGTCGTGCACCGCTCGGCCGAGAAACGCGTCACGCACCGGCCCACCCACCAGAGCAAGCTCGTGACCGGCCGCCGCGAAGGCTGCCGACACCACCGAAACGGGCGGTTTTGTCGCCAGTTCGGCGAGGGCTTTGAGGGAATCCGCGACCGATTGCACCTTGACACTGTACTTGGCCGACCTCTTCTTTCGTGCTGGCTCCGGCTCGCCTGAGCGAGCCCCCAGCCGCAAGACCCTAGAATCGGGCGTATGGAGCGGTCAGTGTATTCGGGCGTTCATCGCCGCCTGAAACTCCCGTTCGGGCAGGGCGGCGCCGCGCAGGCTGGCCGGTTCGGGGCCTCGTTCGTGCTGGCCGCGGGCCTTCTGTTGGGCTCGATCGCCGGCGGCGGTGCCGCGCTGGCCGACGACACCCCGGCCCCCACTGCGTCTTCGACAGGCTCGGCAGACAGCGCGCCGACAAGCTCGGCCGCAGCCGACCCCGGGTCGGTCACGCTCACCGTCGCGCCCGATGACGCGGGAACCCTCGCCGCGGGCCAAGACCTCGGCATCACGGTGGCCCTGGCCAACACCACGGCCCACAGCGTGCCCGCGGGAGCGATGCACGTGTGGCTCGACCGCACCCCCCTCAGTACCCGCAGCACTCTCTCGGCGTGGCTCGACCCGGCCACCGCTGTCAGCCAGGCCAAAGACAGCGTTGCAGTCGACGTGGCGACCCCCGCCGCGGCCGCCGGCCAGACGGTGAGCCTTCGCGCGGTGATTCCCGCGGCCCAACTCCGCCTCTCTGCGTGGGGTGCGTACGGCATCGAGGCGTCCCTGGCGGCAGGCCAGAGCGTCGTCGGTTCACGCAGCGTCGTCGTGTGGTCAGTGGGTGCGCCCGCTGTAGAGGCCTCGCTGGGTGTCATCATGCCGCTCACGGTGCAGCCGAGCAGCTCGGGCCTGATCAACGCCGCAGACCTCGCGAGCGCCACCAGCGAGACCGGGGTTCTCACCAAGAAACTCGACTCGAGCCTCGGCCGCCCGATCACACTCGCCATCGACCCCATGGTCATCGTTTCGATCAGGGTGCTCGGTACGGCGGCTCCACAGTCGGCGCTCGACTGGCTGGCCCGCCTGGCCGCAGCACCCAACGCGACCTTTCCCCTCACCTACGCCGACTCCGACCCGGCCGTGCAGCGCGCGGCTGGTGCGCCGAACGTGCTGAGCCCCATCTCGTTCTCGTATGCGCTCTCGAGCGCGAACTTCCAGTCGCTGCCGAGCCCCGACCCGTTCGCCCTGCCCGGGCAGGCGGTTCCTCCCGCCGCGGGTACCGGGGCCGCCGCGGGCGCCGCAACAGCTGCCGGCACGCCCGCGAGCCCTGTACCGACCCCCTCAGCCACTCCCTCGGCCGGGCAGCTGCCGAGCCAGAGCGACCTGACCTCGTGGCACTACACCCGCACCGACATCGCGTGGCCGCAGTCGGGCACAGCGAGCACTGCCGACCTCGACTTCTTCGCTGCGAGCGGCATGCCCACGAGCATCCTGAGCTCTGACAATCTGACTCAGCCCGATTCGAGTGTCGTTCCGAACGCTGCCTCGAACGTGGGCGACAAGCGGGTGATCGTGCTCGATTCGTCAGTCAGTACCGCCCTGCAGAGTGCCGCCGATGCGGCCAACGAGGTGCCGCGCGATGCGGCTCTGGCCGCGGTCTCCGCCACTCTCGCCGTCATCACGGCCACCGCCCCCGCGGGCACGACACCGACGGTTGTCGCGAGCCTCGGCCGGGCCGAACCCGCCTCCACGTTCGGCGTCAGCCGAGCCCTCGACACAGTGGAGGCGCTGCCCTGGGCCGTCGAACGCCCGCTGGCCGAGGTGCTGAGCACCCCCGGCAAGGGCGTGAGCATCAGTGACAGCCCTGAACCCGCCGACTGGGTGGCGAACGTGGCCACCATGATTCAGACCGAACGTGACGTCAGTGGATTCTCTGTGGTCGCGCCGAAGCCCGAACTGATCACCGGCAGACAGCGTGTGAACCTGCTCGCCGTACTCGCCCAGTCGTGGTCGACTGACGTCGATGACCGAACGGCCGCGGCTGCCGACTATGCCAAGGCCTCGACGACCCTGCTCTCCTCGGTGCAGATCGTCGACGGCAGCAACATCAACCTCGTCGCGGCTGACGCCAATGTGCCGGTGCTGATCAGCAATGCCCTGAACCAGTCGGTCACCGTCTCGCTGCACGTCACGCCGTCGAACGGCCGCCTCGTGGTCGAACCGAACACCATCGAGGTGACGGTCGCGGCGAACTCGCAGAAGACGGCCCAGGTTCCCGTCAAGGCATCGGTCGCATCGGGCGAGGTGAGCCTGCGGCTCGAGCTCTACAACTCGGGCGGTGTGTTGGTCAGCAGCGCCGCGCCGAAAGAGATCAACGTGAGCGCCGACTGGGAGGGCATCGGCACCCTCATCGTGGCCATCGTCGCCGGCGCGTTTGTGGTGTTCGGCGTGGTGCGCGTGGTGCTTCGGCGTCGCAATGCCCGCACGGCCGCTCAGCAATCGACCCCCGAGCCATCGGGCCCCGAGCCGTCGACACCGGATGCCCCCTCCCATGACTGAGCGCAGCATCGGCCGCTCGAGCGCGCTTCTGGCCGGCGGCACCATCGCGTCGCGCATCCTCGGCTTTCTCAAGGCCATCGTTCTCATCCAGGCCATCGGCACCTTTGCCAGCGCAGACGCGTTCGCCGTAGGAAACCAGCTGCCGAACACGATCTATGTGATCGTCGCCGGAGGCGCCCTCAGCGCGGTACTCGTGCCCCAGATCGTTCGCAGCGCCCGGCACAGCGACGGCGGAACCGCGTACATCAATAAACTCGTCACCATCGCGCTACTCGTGCTGGCCCTCGCGGCCGCGGTGGCCACCCTGTTCGCGCCCCAGCTCGTGGGCCTCACCTCCTCGTTCGGCCCAGAGAAGGCGGGGTTGGCGACGGCGTTCGCCTATTGGTGCCTGCCGCAGATCTTCTTCTACGGCGTCTACACGATTCTGGGCGAGGTGCTGAACGCACGCAATTCGTTCGGGCCGTTCACGCTCGCCCCCATCCTGAACAACTTCGTCGCGCTCGGCGGCCTCATCGTCTTCATCGCGATCTTCGGCTCCGACCCCGACTCGCTCAGGCAGGTCTCGTGGTGGAGCCCCTCGGCGATCGCCGTGTTGGCGGGTACCGCAACCCTCGGCATCGCCGTGCAGGGCCTCGTGCTCTTCGCGTTCTGGCGCCGTGTGGGCCTACGCTACCGCCCCGACTTCCGCTGGCGCGGCGTCGGGCTCGCGGCCACCGGCAGGATCGCCGGCTGGTCGTTCGGCATGATTCTCGTCACCACCGCGGCCGGAATCGTCGAGACCCGCGTGGTGTCGACAGCGTCAGGTGTCGACAGCCCCTCGGTGGCAGCCCTCGGAAACGCCTGGCTTGTCTTCATGCTGCCGCACTCGGTGGTGGCCGTGTCGATCGCAACCGCGTACTTCACCCGCATGAGCGAGAGCGCCGCGGCGGGTCAGTTCGAGAGGGTGCGCCGCGACATCGCCGCGTCGATCCGCCAGATCACCGTGATCATGGTGCTCGCCGGTGTCGTGCTCATGGTCGTGGCCTACCCGTTCGGCCGCGTCATGTCAGACACAGCCGGCGGTTCGGCGGGCATCGGTGACGTGTTGCTTGCCTTCCTCGTGGGCTTGCCTGCCTTCAGTATTCTGTTCGTGCTGCAGCGTGCCTTCTTCGCCCTTGGCGACACACGAACGCCGTTTCTCACCACCATCTTCCAAGCGGTGATCTTCACCATCGGCAGCCTTCTGGTGCTGGCGTTCGTGCCGAAAGACCAGGTGGGCGTCGGGGTTGCACTGATGCTGTCGTTCGCCGGCATTCTGCAGGCCGTGCTGGTGGGCATCCTGCTGCGGAGAAAACTCGGTGGGCACGCCCGCCGCACCCTCGTCAGTTTCGCGAAGGATGCCCTGGCCGCGCTACCCGCGACGGCCGTCGGCATCGTGGTGTTCGCTCTCTTCGGTGGTATCGACGACGGCAGTTTTGCGCTGTCAGGGCGTTTTCAGTCGATCGTGACGATGGCGGTGGTCGGGGTGGTGATGGCTGCGGTCTACGCGGGCACGCTACGGCTGCTGCGTTCGTCGGAGCTCAGCGACGCGCTCGTGCCGATCCTCGCGCGGCTGCGCCGCTCACGCTGACGCGCGGTCGACGCTCGCCAGAAACTCGCGCACAGGCTCGATGACTCCGGTCGACGGCCGAAGGGTGTCGCCGTGGCCGCGGCCCGGCAACGCCACGAAGCACGCATTCGGCATGATGGCCGCCGCGTGCTCTGAGTCGAGGTAGCGCTGCCGGTCATCCGTGCCCGCCAGCAGCAGTGTGGGGGTCGAAATGGCCCGGATGCGCTCGTCGTCGAGCCCCGGCTCGGCCTCGACCTGCCGAAAGTAGGCGCGGATGGCTTCGCCGTCGTTCGCCAGGAAAGCCGCGGTCGTGGCGGGGTCGAGGGTGATGCCGGCACTCTTCTCCCAACCGTCGACGAAGGCGCGCATGCCGCCCGATCCCAGCGCGGCGTCGTAATCGTCGAAGAACAGGGCTGCCACACTGCCGGCTGGCGTTCGGTAGGTTCCGCCCGCCGAAACGAACGACAACAGGCGCTCGGGGTGACTCGCGGCGAGCGAGAAGCCGGCCCTGGCCCCGAACGAGTACCCCATGAAGTGCGCCCGGTCGACGCCCGCGGTATCGAACACGGCCAGCAGGTCATCCAGTACCAGCTGCATTCGATAGTCGGCCTGCCGATGCGGCTTGTCGCTCAGGCCGTGACCACGCAGGTCGACCAGAATCAACCGGTACTCGTCTCGCAACGCCTTCACGTAACCGAAGCCCCGCCAGATGGCCCGCGACAGGGCCGAACCGTGCACCAGCACGAGCGGAACACCGTCACCAACCTCGGTGAACGCTATGCGCGTGTTGTCGACAGGGTTGAAAGCTTCGCTCATGCTTACATCTTGCCCGGCCGCCTCGCCCACGGAATACCCGCCACGTAGGATGTGTTGAGGTGTTCAGTAACCACAATCGGTGCAGAGTGTGCCGCCTACAAGGAGCTTGTCGATGAGACAAATCATCATTATCGGGTCTGGCCCTGCCGGTTTCACGGCGGCCATCTACGCGGCTCGTGCCGGCCTTCAGCCCCTGCTCATCGCGTCGAGCGTCGAGGCGGGTGGCGAGCTCATGAAGACGACCGAGGTCGAGAACTTCCCCGGTTTTCCCGAGGGCATCCAGGGCCCCGACCTGATGACCCGCCTGCAGGAGCAGGCCGAGAAGTTCGGCACCGAGGTTCTGCTCGACGACGTGACGAGTGTCGACTTCTCCGGTGACATCAAGAAGGTGACCACCGGGTACAGCGGCGACTTCGAAGCGCAGGCCGTGATCTTCTCCACCGGTTCGGCGTACCGCAAGCTCGGCATCGACGACGAAGAGCGTCTCTCCGGGCGCGGGGTGTCGTGGTGTGCCACCTGTGACGGGTTCTTCTTCAAGAAGAAGAACATCGCGGTCATCGGCGGCGGCGACTCCGCAATGGAAGAGGCGACTTTTCTCACCCGGTTCGCCGACAAGGTCACCGTCATCCACCGCAAAGACACGCTGCGGGCATCCAAAATCATGCAGGAGCGCGCGTTCGGCAACGAGAAGATCGACTTCGTGTGGAACGCGGCCGTCGTCGGCATCGACGGTGAGAACTCGGTCGAAGGGCTGCGGCTCGAAGACACCGTCACCGGCGAGCTGAGCACGCTGCCCGTACAAGGGCTTTTTGTGGCCATCGGCAACGACCCCCGCACGCATCTCGTGCACGGCCAGCTCGAGCTCACCTCGGCGGGCACCATCGCCGTCGCTGGTCGCTCGTCGAAGACCAACATCGCCGGCGTGTTCGCTGCCGGTGACGTCATCGACGACACGTACCGCCAGGCCGCCACCGCGGCTGCCTCCGGAACGGTTGCCGCCCTCGACGCCGAGCACTACCTCGCGGGTTTAGAACAGGCTCGGCTGGCAGCTGAGCTCGTCAGCGCCTCCTGAGGCGGCCCGCCCCTCCCCCTTCAGGCGGCGCACCCCGCTCTGCCTGAGATCACCATCGTTCCCCGCTTAACCTGAGATTTGAAAGAGAGCCATCATGTCAACTGCATCAGCCGTAACCGATGCCAGCTTCGAAGCTGACGTTCTGAACTCCGACGAGACGATCCTCGTCGACTTCTGGGCCGAGTGGTGTGGCCCGTGCCGCGCCGTGTCACCCATCCTCGACCAGATCGCGGCCGAGCACTCCGACAAGATCAAGATCGTCAAGCTGAACGTCGACGACAACCCGCAGATCGCCGCGAAGTACCAGATCACCTCGATTCCGGCCATGAAGGTCTACCGCGGCGGCGAGGTCGTCAAGACCATCATCGGCGCCAAGCCGAAGGCCGCCCTCGAGCACGACCTGGCCGACTACCTCAGCTGAACCGCTTCTCGCGGGCTGTGACGGGCACTTCTCGCTCACAGCCTCCGGCACCTGGGTCCGAGCCACTTCTGGCTTCGGGCCCTTTTGCTTTTCGATACCATAGAATTTCGCCTCTCTTCTGGAAGTGCACGTGAGCAGCCAACCGACTCCACCGTCAACAGGAACAAACCTCGACCCCTGGTACAACACCTACGCCGACAGGGCCGCCGGCCTGTCTGTGTCTGAGGTTCGAGCCCTGTTCGCCGTGGCCTCGCGGCCCGAAGTCGTCTCCCTTGCCGGGGGAATGCCCTACGTCTCTGCTCTGCCCCAAGATCTCGTGGTCGACGCCATGAACCGTGTGATGGTCGAGCAGGGCCCCATTGCCCTGCAGTACGGTTCGGGCCAGGGCGTGCCGAAGCTGCGTGAACACATCCTCGAAGTGATGGCTCTCGAGGGCATCAGCGGCAGTGTCGACGACGTCATCGTCACCACCGGCTCGCAGCAGGCACTCGACCTGGTCACCAAGCTCTTCATCAACCCGGGCGATGTGATCCTCGCCGAGGCACCCAGCTACGTGGGCGCCATCGGGGTCTTCCGCTCGTACCAGGCTGATGTCGAACACGTGCTCATGGATGACGATGGGTTGATTCCGGATGCCCTGCGAGACGCCATCGCCCGAGTGCGCCGTGACGGCAAGACCATCAAGTTCCTCTACACGATTCCCAATTTCCACAACCCGGCTGGCGTCACCCTTTCCGCACCCCGGCGCGAAGAAATTCTTCACATCTGCCGGTCAGAGGGCATTCTGGTACTTGAAGACAACCCTTACGGTCTGCTCTACTTCGATGGCCCGCCGCCGGCGCCCCTCCGCAGCACCGAAGACGAGGGCGTCATCTATCTCGGTTCGTTCTCGAAGACCCTAGCCCCCGGTTTTCGCATCGGATGGGCGATAGCACCGCACGCCATTCGTGAAAAACTCGTTCTGGCCGCAGAATCTGCAATTCTGTGCCCCAGCGCGTTCAGCCAGCTGGTCATCTCCGAGTATCTCGAGACCGCCGACTGGAAGAAGCAGATCAATACGTTCCGTGGGGTGTACGAAGAGCGCAAGAACACCATGATCGCGGCTCTCTCTGAACACCTTCCCGACCTTTCATGGACAAACCCCAACGGCGGCTTCTATGTCTGGGTCACCCTGCCCGACTACCTCGACTCGAAGCAGATGCTGCCGAGAGCGGTGAAAGAACTCGTGGCCTATACGCCTGGCACGGCGTTCTACGCCGACGGTGGTGGGCGCAACAAAATACGTCTGTCGTTCTGCTACCCCACTCCCGAACAGATCAGGCTGGGCATCCGGCGCCTCACCACGGTCATCAACGGTGAGATCGATCTGCTCGAGACCTTCAACGCCACCGGGCCGCTGCAGACCATGCGCCCCGAACGCAGTTTCACCGCCCCGCCACCGAACCTAGGCTGATCATGACTGAAGTTTCGCCTCACCGCACCGTCGTCGTTCTCGCCGGCGGCATCTCCCACGAGCGAGATGTGTCGCTCCGATCGGGTCGCCGGGTCGCCGACAGCCTCCTGAAGCGCGGGCACACCGTCATCGTTCGAGAGCCCGATGCGTCACTGCTCAGTTACCTCGCCGATACCACGCCCGACCTCGTCTGGCCAGCCCTGCACGGTGCCAGTGGCGAAGACGGCTCGCTACGTGCGCTGCTGGGTGCCCAAGGTATTGCCTACGTGGGCTCTGAGACGGCTGCGGCCCAGCTCGCCTGGCACAAGCCAACCGCCAAGGTGCTTGTCTCCCGTGCCGGCTTCAAAACACCCGACTCCATCACGCTGCCGCGCGAGACGTTCCGTGAACTCGGGGCCTCGCAGGTACTCGACGGAGTGCTCAAATATCTCGGCACGCCCGTCGTGGTGAAGCCGGCCATGGGCGGTTCAGCGCAAGGTGTCACGGTCGTTGAAATCGAAGGCGACCTGCCGCGCGCGGTCGTCGATGCGTACACCTATGGCGAGACGGCTCTCATCGAACGCAAGGTCGTCGGCGTCGAGGTCTCCGTCGGCGTGCTCGACACCGGCGACGGGCCATTTGCCCTTCCAGCAGTCGAAATCGTGCCCCGATCAGGGGTTTACTCTTTCGAGGCCAGATACAACGCGGGCGAGACGCAGTTCTACACGCCGGCGCGGCTCGACGACGAGGTGGCGTTGCGCGCCACCGAGGCGGCCCTGGGCATCCACCAAACCCTTGGCCTTCGCCACATCTCGCGCATCGACCTCATCATTGATGAGACAGGCACACCCTGGTTTCTCGAGGCCAACGTGCTGCCCGGCCTCACCGAAACCTCGCTTGTGCCGCAGGCCATCGTCGCTGCTGGGCTGAACCTCGGCACCGTCTATGAAGCACTCGGCGAGGTCGCCATCAGCGACCTCGCCCGCAGCGCTTCTTAGAGCGAGACCGAACGGTCTACTCGAACCGAGGGCGTTGCTGCGCCTGCTGACCAAAACCCGGGTCACCCATCTCGGTGAGAATGCGATTCAGGTCTTGAATCGTGGCGAAGTCGATGACGATCTGGCCGCGGCTGCTGCCGAGGCTCACTTTTACGCGAGTGTTCAACCGGTCGCCGAGACGCTCAGCGATTTCGTCGAGATGATCATTTCTGCGCCCCGCCGTGGGTCGTACCCGCTTGGCCCGAGGCGCCCGCGAAGCCACGGCCTCAGCTGCTCGCACAGACAGGTCTTCATTCACAATCTTGTCAGCGAGAAGGGCCATTTCTTCAGGATCGACGACCGAGAGAATTGCACGTGCATGACCGGCGCTCAGTACTCCGGCGGCAACGCGCTTCTGCACAGCCGTCGGAAGCTTCAGTAGCCTGATTGTGTTGGTGATCTGCGGGCGGGAACGCCCGATGCGGGTCGCGAGCTGCTCCTGCGTGATACTGAAGTCCTCCAGCAGCTGTTGGTACGCAGAAGCCTCTTCCAACGGGTTCAGCTGCGAACGATGCAGGTTCTCCAGAAGAGCATCGCGCAGCATATTCTCGTCGGCGGTATCTTTGATGACGGCAGGAATCGTTGCCAGACCGAGCTCTTTGCTCGCGCGTAACCGGCGTTCACCCATTACCAACTCGTACTGCTGGACTGCGCCCGTCTCGAGCGGCAGTTCCCGCACCACGATGGGCTGCAGTACCCCCACCTCGCGAATAGACTGCACCAGTTCGGCGAGGTCATCCGCATCGAACTCTATACGTGGCTGCTTTGCGTTCGGAACGATCTTCTGCGGGTCAAGGCTCGCCAGCTTTGCGCCGGGAACGGAGACCAGTTCACTCTCCCCCTCGCCTCGGTCGGCGAAGAACACGTCGACCGGGCTACCTGAGCGTGACTCCTCAATTGTCGGGATCAGCGCGCCAATACCGCGGCCAAGGCCGGTGCGTTTCGGGTTAGCCATGAATGAATTCTCCTCTGCGTGCAATTTCTGATGCGGCCTCGAGGTACGAAAGCGAACCGGGAGACTGCGGGTCATAACTGATGACGGTCTGCCCATAGCTGGGCGCCTCAGAGATCCGTACCGAGCGCGGAATCACAGCGCGAAGCGTCTCTTTCGGAAAATGTGTGCGCACATCGTCTGCAACCTGAGATGCCAGGCGAGTGCGGCCGTCGTACATCGTCAGAAGAATGGTGGAGACACCCAACTTGGGGTTGAGATGCCGCTCGATCAGCGCGATATTCGACAACAGCTGGCTCAGTCCTTCCAGTGCATAGTATTCGCACTGGATCGGGATCAATACTTCCCTGGCGGCGACGAATGCGTTTATCGTGAGCAGCCCAAGCGAGGGGGGGCAGTCGATGAAGACGTAGTTGTACGGCGCACCGACCTCAGCTTGGCGTTCCAAATAGCCATTCAGGCTCTCACGGAGCCTCAACTCGCGGGCTACGAGCGGTACCAGCTCGATTTCTGCGCCAGCAAGATGAATCGTCGCGGGTGCACAGTAGAGTCCATCGAATTCGGGGCTCTTCTGAACAACATCTTCAAGCGCGGCGTCGCGAATCAAGATGTCATAGACACTGGGTGTGTCCGCTCGGTGATCGACCCCGACAGCTGTGGATGCATTGCCTTGCGGATCGAGATCAACGACCAGCACTTTCGCCCCAGTTTTGGCCAGGGCTGCCGCAAGATTCACTGTTGTCGTGGTCTTACCGACCCCACCCTTCTGATTTGCGACAGTAAAAACACGCGTATTCGCTGGTAAGGGGAACTCTGCCAGTGCAATTGCCCTGCGCCGCTGGGAGAGATCGGCTATCTCGCGCGCCAGTGGCGTTGAGGCGTCGTATCCGACTGATTCGCTCGTCATTCGTTCTCTCTGCGATGTGTTCGGGGGATCTCTTGCAATTTGTGCGATTTATGCCATTTGTGCGTGCTGAATATGCTGAATATGCGACTGTGGCGGATAGCTTCAGACAGCTCTTGTTGTGTATGTTTCACGTGAAACACTCCCAATTTCGGCCAACGACGTCAGAGCCGTTGCGTCAGACAGCCTAGTTTCATGCGCTACAACGGCCCATCTCTAAGGTACCTGCCGCGCTACAAATATCGAAGCCGAGCGGCATGTCGGTGAGAAGTTTCACGTGAAACAATGAGGTCAGTGCCTCTGGACGCCCGCATCGATCGGCTATCGCGAAATTCAGACCTAACCTACGGTTGCGCGGATGACACGAGTGCTTTCGGCCAGCACTCCCACACCGAGATCCAGCACCTCGACATTGGTGAGCCTGAACTTGCGAATCGGTTTCGCAGCGGCCTCGATTTCGGCCTCGGCGCCGCTCCCCTTCATGAGAACCAGCTCGCCGCCGTGCTTCACCAGCGGAGCACACATCGGAATCAGTTTTCCGAAGGCACTCACAGCTCGAGCCGTAATCTGGTCGAGTCCTCCCGTGAAGCCAACGTCTTGGGCACGACCCCTGATTACGGTCACGTTCGCGAGCTCGAGTTCGGATGTCTGTTCATTCAGCCACTTCACGCGCCGCTCCATTGGTTCGATCAGAACGAACTCCACATCTGGACGAGCAATGGCGAGCACCAGGCCAGGCAGGCCGGCGCCACTGCCGATATCTCCCACTCGACCATGCTTCAGCAGGGGAGCGACCACAGCGCAATTCAACACGTGTCTCGTCCATAGACGCGGTAGCTCCATCGGACCGATAAGGCCGTATTCGTCACCGAATCTGACGAGGTTGGTCGTGAACGCGCGCGCTTTGGCTATATGTGGGCCGAATATCGTCGCGGCCGCTGCCGGCTCTGACTCGACGGTGTCAATGTCATAACGAACCCGTCCTGACTCATCGGGTGTGACGGCCGGTGAAGCAGCCACGGTCTGGCTGTCGTCGCCCAAGTTCTCTTCGTTCATTCGAAACCCACCGCTTTCTCTTCAGATCGCACCGTCCGCGCACTATCTAAACCACACCACGCACGATCTAAAACCACACCACGCACTATTAGTACTCAGCCCACGCACTATCTATACTCGCGCCGAGCGCCCGACCAATACCTCAGCCTACGCAGCGAACACCTCAGCTCGACCCGGCCTCACCACCCGAGTCTCGGGCAAAAAAATGGTGTGCCACCGATCAGATGCCACACCAATGTTTCACGTGAAACTACGCAGCCGAAATCACCGTGTGCCGGTCGCGGCCCTCACCCTCCGACGCCGACACGAACCCTCGTTCGGCCACGATGTCGTGAACCACCTTGCGTTCGTATGACGACATCGCTTCGAGAGAGACCGAGGCCTCCCCACCCACCTCGATACGATCAATGGCAGAACTGACCAAGCGTGCAAGCTCGGCCTCACGAATCTGGCGACTGCCGCCGACATCCAGAATCAGCCGAGAGAACCCGCCCGTCTTCGTCTGCACAGCCAGTCTGGTGAGTTCTTGGAGCGCCTGCACCGTGTCAGGCTGCGACAGGAGCCGAAGATTGCTGTCTTCTGAGGAGTTCACCGACACGTATGCCCGGCCACCGCGCGCATCGATGTCGATATCCCCATCGAGGTCGCAGATGTCGAGAAGCTCTTCGATGTAATCGGCCGCAATGTCGCCCTCTTCTTCGAGGTTGGCGGCAGAACTGGGTGCTACATGAGACTCGGCATCAGTGCCAGGAATCGATGCATCAATAGAACTGGTATTCGAATCTTGCCCGTCAAACGAATTCGAACGGATGTTCGAATTCGCTGATGGCACAGCCGGCGAGCCATCTGCCGCCCGAATGTCTTCGACTTCGGTAGTGATGTCAGTCACGTCACTCACTTCTTCTCACCTTGCTTCTTTGCTCTGTTTTTTCCTACCGGCTGCTGCCGTTGTGTCGTCTTCGGCGCCTCGAGAACGACATGGTCGATAGACCCGTCAGATGCCGTGGCGATGTTCAACTTACCCTTTTTGGCCAGCCGGATCTCTCGCGCCTTCGCGGCCTCACTACCGGGGGTGGGCATATTGCGAATGACCAGGAACTGCTGCCCCATGGTCCAGAGGTTGGATGTGAGCCAATAGAACATCACGCCCAGCGGGAACGAGAAGCCGGAGAACGCGAAGACGAGGGGAAGGATGTACAACAGAATGCGCTGCTGCTTGAACATCGGGCTGTTCTTAGCTTCGGGCGACTGATTGCGCGACATGATCTGCAATTGGGTGATGAACTGCGAGCCTGTCATCAGAATCACCATGATCACAGCGATCACCATCACCGCGACATTGCCGGTTCCCGTTGCCTGCTGGAAGCTCATGTGCAGGGGAGCGATACCGAACAGCTGTGCGTCACCGAACTGTCGAGCGAGTTGTGTATTCAGCAGCCCAACGCCAGCGTTGCCCTTCTGGGCATCATTCAGCACCGAGAACAGCGAGAAGAAGATAGGCATCTGAAGCAGAAGCGGTAGACACGAGCTCAGCGGGTTCGTTCCGGTGCGCTTGTAGAGCTCCATGGTCTCGCGAGACATCGCCTCGCGGGAGAACTGGTCTTTCTTGCCTTTGTACTTGTCTTGAATCTTCTTGAGCTGCGGAGCAACCTCGAGCATCTTGCGCTGACTCTTGATCTGCCGCACAAACACGGGGATCAACGCGGCACGAATGACAAGAACCATGCCAACGATGGAGAGAACCCAGGTGAGACCTTCGGCCGGATCCATACCCAGTGTTCCGAACAGGGAGTGGAATGACACGAGCAGCAGCTCGACGACCCATTTGATGGGCCAGAGTATGGTGCTGATGAATCCTGGAATGTCCATGCTTCGGGCTAGCCCTTTCCTTGGCTACTGGCTACGACGAAACCGAATCTGGTGACACGGAAGTGCGGTTTGCGAGCGGGAGGAACGTCGTCGATTCCTCCAGCGGCCCACGGGTGGCATCTGATGATGCGATAGATGCCCAGCACCGACCCCATCACCAGACCGCGTTGTTGGATTGCCTGCAAAGTGTAAGACGAACAGCTGGGGTAATACCTGCAAACGTCACCATAGAGCGGAGATATCACCGCTCGGTAGAAACGGAGGAAGAGCACTGCAAGATTGCGGGGTACAAGAAACACCCACAGGGCCACTGCCTTCATGCCGCCGAACCATTCGCTGAGTCGGTGGGCACTGAATCGGCAGCCGCAAACTGAGCAGGCGAGTCCGACGCCGCAGACAACGACGCCGTCGATAAAACAGACGCCTTACCCAGCGATTTGATCAGCTCGGCACGTAGTTGAGCAAATGAACGGGTTGCCGCCCCGGGAAGCGCCCTGATGACGACATCCGAGCCCGGAATCACCGTCGGCAGTAGCGAATAGCAGGCCGCCTTCAACCGTCGCCTCACACGATTACGTACGACAGCGACCCCGACCGACTTCGCAACGATGAATCCGAAGCGCGTGGGCGACCCGGAATCGCGACGAACGTACGTGACGGAATTGGGCGCGACGAACCTGGCACCTCGGCGCACAGCAGAACGATACTCATCTGCTGTGGTGATGCGAGAGGTTTTAGCCAGCACCGGAGCCCGAAATCAGGACTGTGTACTAAGCGGAGAGCTCGGTGCGACCCTTACGACGACGAGCCGAAAGAATCGATCGGCCGGCACGGGTGCGCATGCGAAGTCGAAAACCGTGCACCTTGGCGCGACGACGATTGTTGGGCTGAAAAGTTCTTTTGCTCATGATCTGTTTCTCCGTGGCCCAGCCGATATTGCCGGGAAGCTTTGTAAGGTGTGCCAACGCACACAAGTCAACTGATTAAAACTACGGCTTCGAACGCCAATGGTCAAACCGAAGCGGCACAAACGCCCAATTATCCACAGTCGCCTCGACGCCCTGCGATATGACACGCGGTTAGAGGAGACAATGAACTTGATCTAACTCATGCCAGTCATTAGCTTAGATGCTTAGGTTTGTGCCGGTGTTGTCAGGGGAATCGGTTACGCACACTTTGATCTTTCCCTCGCATTCGCCCGGGGCGGACCGATCCTTTTCGACAGGAGTTCCATGGCAGACGATTCCGCATCTCCGGAGGCGAATTGGCGCACAGTGTTGCATGCCCTATCGTCTGACGAACGCATCACCCCACAACTACACGGATTCCTCGGCCTGGTCGTTCCCAAAGGCATCATGGCCGGGTCTTTCTATCTCGAGGTTCCCAACGATCTGACCCGGGGAATGCTTGAGCAGCGTATCCGGGTGCCACTGCTCTCGGCTCTCGGAAAGCTCGACGATTCGTTCGGCGTCACGAACTTCGCCGTCGTGGTGAATCCCGACATCAATGGCTCCGACTACATCCAACCGGCCGAGATCGCCGTCGAGGCAGCTCCGGTGTACATCGAAACGAGCCCGGTTCAAGAAACCGTGGGCCCGCTGCGCAACAACGACACCAGGCTGAATCCGAAATACAGCTTCGACAACTTTGTCATCGGCGGCTCGAACCGATTCGCACACGCCGCTGCCGTCGCAGTGGCCGAGGCCCCGGCCAAGGCTTATAATCCGCTGTTCATCTACGGCGACTCCGGGCTCGGCAAAACACATCTGTTGCATGCCATCGGTCACTACGCCATGAGCCTTTACCCAGGGGTGCGGGTTCGATACGTCAGTTCAGAAGAGTTCACGAACGACTTCATCAACTCGATCGCCAACAACCGCGGCGCCGCCTTTCATTCGCGCTACCGCGACATCGACTTGCTGCTCATCGACGACATCCAGTTTCTGCAGGGCAAGGCTGAGACCCAGGAGGCGTTCTTCCACACCTTCAACACACTGCACGACCACAACAAGCAGGTGGTCATCACCAGCGACCTGCCGCCCAAGCATCTGACAGGATTCGAAGACCGCATGCGAACCAGGTTCGAGTGGGGCCTGATAACGGATGTTCAAACTCCTGACCTCGAGACCCGCATCGCCATCCTGCGAAAGAAAGCGCAGAGCGAGAAGCTGCAGGTTCCCGACGAGATTCTCGAATACATGGCAACGAAGGTGTCGTCGAATGTTCGGGAACTCGAAGGAACCCTGATCAGAGTCACCGCGTACGCGAGCCTCACCCGAAACCCTGTCGACCTCGCCCTGGTGCAGACTGTGCTGAAAGATCTCATCACACTCGACGACGACAACGTCATCGCACCGGTCGACATCATCGGCCACACGGCCGAGTACTTCAAATTGTCGGTAGACGACCTGTATGGCTCGTCACGTTCACAGGCCATCGCGACGGCCCGCCAGATTGCCATGTACCTGTGTCGGGAGCTCACCAGCCTCTCACTGCCCAAGATCGGCCAACTGTTCGGTGGACGCGACCACACGACCGTGATGTATGCGAACAATAAAATCGGCAAGTTAATGACCGAAAAGCGTTCCATTTACAACCAAGTGACCGAGATCAGCACCCGAATCAAACACAACCAGCGCTACAAAAGCGTGTGAACAACCAGTTTCCACATGTTGTGCACAACCCTGTGTATAAACCCTCTCGAAGTGTTGATGAGCTGTGGACGAGTGTGAGTAGTGCGTCAGCCCTCACTCGCTCACACAGGGTGAATTACAAGAAGTTTGTACTGCGTTTCAACAACTCACACGGTTGTAGTTCCCGCAGAATTACAGTGAAGTTCACGAGTTCTCCACATATCCACGTCGGTTAAGAAGATTAATCATTAATCAATTAATTAACTGGCCAATAACTTTTACCGCCGTCACAGCTGCACGACACGAACGTAGAGCGAGACGACTCAGCACCGGATAGCATTGACCGACCATTACGTAAACCTGAGGTGAAGCGCGTGAAGTTTCAAGCCAACAGAGACGTTTTCAGCGAGGCTGTGTCGTTCGCTGTGAAGCTTCTTCCCCAGCGCACCACGCTGCCGATTCTGAGCGGTGTTCTGATCGAGGCAAGCGGTGACGGTCTCACGCTTTCGTCGTTCGACTACGAAGTCTCATCTCAGACGCAAATCACCGCTGACGTCGAAGAACCGGGCCGGGTTCTCGTGTCGGGTCGACTGCTCTCAGACATCGCGAACCGGCTGCCGAACGCACCGGTGCGTTTTTACACGGAAGACAACCACATCATCGTCACGGCGGGTTCGGCGAAGTTCACACTTCTGAACATGCCTGTCGAGGAATATCCGAGCCTTCCGGTCGTGAACGAACAGTCCGGGCTCCTCAAGGCAGAAGACTTCTCGACTGCCATTGCCCAGGTCGCTGTTGCAGCTTCACGCGACGATGTCACACCGGTGATCACCGGTGTTCAGCTCGAAATATCGAACAACAGCCTGTCGCTTGTGGCGACAGATCGTTACCGCGTTGCCGTTCGCACGATCGAATGGGATTCAGGCACCTCGAGCATCGACACCGCAACGGCGCTCGTGCCGGCGAAGACGCTGCAGGAGATCGGCAAGACCTTCGGTAACAGCGGCACGATCTCTGTCGCCATCACCAACACAGACGAGCGCGAACTCATCGCGTTCAAGGCCGATCGCAAAACCGTCACGTCACTTCTCATCAAGGGCAACTTTCCGCCCGTCAAGCGACTCTTTCCCGAGACGGTCGATAACTACGCGGTCATCAACACCGCTGATCTCATCGAAGCCACTCGGCGTGTGTCACTCGTGCTCGAGCGCGAGGCCGCGCTGCGCTTCACCTTCACCATCGACGGGGTCACCCTCGAGGCCATCGGTTCAGAACAGGCGCAGGCCTCCGAATCGATCGACTCACTTCTCACCGGTACAGACACCGTTGTCTCTCTCAAGCCGCAGTTCCTTCTTGACGGTCTGGGCGCCGTGCACTCCGAATACGTGCGCATCTCGTTCACCAAGACCGACAACCCCAACAAGCCGGGACCCGTTCTCATCACCAGCCAGTCATCGAAAGACCAAGCTGGCTCCGATGACTACAAGTACTTGCTTCAACCCAACCTGCTGCTGCGCTAGGAGACACGAAGATGAACATCGGACTTATCGGCCTCGGAAAAATGGGGAACAACATGCGCGAGCGCCTGCGCAATGCAGGCATCGACGTGGTTGGCTACGACAGTAACCCCGCGGTCAGCGATGTTCCCGACCTGGCGGCTCTTGCGGCCGCGCTCACCGCTCCCCGCATCGTGTGGGCGATGGTTCCCGCGGGCAAGATCACCGATTCTGTGGTCAACGACCTCTCCGCGGTTCTCGAAGAGGGCGACCTCATCATCGATGGCGGTAACTCCCGCTTCACGGAAGACTTCAAGCATGCCGAAGAGCTTGCCCCCAAGGGCATCAGCTTTGTCGACGCCGGCGTCTCCGGCGGCGTGTGGGGCCTGAAGAACGGCTACGGCCTCATGGTGGGTGGCAAGAAAGAAGACATCGAACGGGCGATGCCCATTTTCGACGCGCTTCGCCCCGAGGGCCCGCGCGAAGAGGGCTTCGTGCACGTCGGCGAAGTCGGTGCAGGCCACTACGCCAAGATGGTTCACAACGGCATCGAGTATGCCCTCATGCAGGCCTATGCCGAGGGTTACGAGCTGCTCGACACCAAGAAAGACATCATCAAAGATGTCACAGGAACATTCAAGGCCTGGCAGCGCGGCACCGTCGTGCGCTCCTGGTTGCTCGAACTTCTCGTGCTCGCGCTTGAAGAAGACCCTGAATTCGTCGACATCGAAGGCTACGTCGAAGACTCCGGCGAGGGGCGATGGACCATCGAGGAAGCCATCGCGAACGCGGTACCCGTGCCCACGATCAGTGCATCGATCTTCGCTCGTTTCGTATCACGTCAAGACGATTCACCCGCGATGAAGGCCGTCGCGGCACTTCGCAACCAGTTCGGTGGTCACGCCGTGAAGAAGAACGACTAGTCGTTCACTCACGACCGCCACTGCCCTGAAGTGCTAGTTCGCCACCTCAGCCTCACCGACTTCCGAAACTACTCGGCGGCTGAGGTGGCGCTCCAGCCCGGTGCTAACCTCTTCGTCGGCAGCAACGGGCAGGGTAAGACGAACCTGGTCGAGGCGCTGGGGTACCTCAGCACACTCGGCTCGCACAGGGTGTCGAGCGATCAGGCCCTCATCCGGAGCACGACGCAGGCGGCGATCATCCGGGCCCGACTCGAACACCAGGGCCGCGAGGTTCTCGTCGAAGTGCAGATCAACAAGTCTGAGGCCAACCGGGCGCAGGTGAACCGCTCGATGGTCAAGATCCGCGAGATTCCGCGGTTCTTCTCCAGTGTTCTGTTCGCGCCAGAAGACCTCGCCCTTGTGCGGGGCGACCCGTCGGTGCGGCGAAAATTTCTCGATCAGCTTCTGGTGGCCCGAACTCCACGGCTTGCCGGCGTCGCCAGCGACTACGACCGTGTGCTTCGGCAGCGCAACACGCTGTTGAAATCTGCACGCAATTCCGGGGTGAAGGCCAACCAGCTGTCGACGCTCGAGATCTGGGATGATCGGCTCGTTGCTCTCGGTTCAGAGATCATCGCCGAGCGCGACGCCCTTGTCGCTCGGCTGCGGCCACACGTCGAGGCTGCGTACCTGGCGGTTGCCGGAGCAGATCACTCACCCCGGCTGATGAGTCGGTTGAGCATCCTCTCGTCGAATTCGACTGATGACGACACCGCCGACGCTGACGAAGCGTTGGTCGCCACCGATTCCCCCGTTATTCGTGCCGATATCGAGAGCGATTTTCGTGCAGCTCTCGTGCGATTGCGGCGACAGGAACTCGATCGGGGCATCACGCTCTGTGGGCCGCACCGCGACGATGTGGTTTTTCAGCTGAATGGCCTGCCCGCCAAAGGCTATGCGAGCCACGGTGAGTCGTGGTCGTTCGCGCTTGCTCTGAAAATAGCTTCCGCAGACCTGCTACGGGTCGATTCAACGAGCGGCGATCCGGTGGTGATTCTCGATGACGTCTTTGCAGAACTCGACCAAGCGAGGCGAACACGGCTCGCGGCCGCGGTGGCCGACTACGAGCAGGTTCTCATCACCGCCGCTGTCTTCGACGATGTGCCACCCGCGCTTGCCGCCCACACCGTGCACATCTCCGCCGGAACCATCGTCGACCCGGCCGCCGATGCCTGAGTCAGAGAAACCTGCCCCCTCGACCGAATCACAGTCGGTCTACTTGCGGTTCAAACAGGCCTTCGGCGATTCGAAGTCGATGAGCCGCCTAAAACTTCGGCAGAGCCGCATTCCCACGGGCGAATCGGTGCCGTATGGTCTGGGGCGCGACCCCAGGGGCATCAGTTCGGTTCTGGATGCCCTCACCGGCGACCTCGGCTGGAACGGTGCTCTGGCCAAGTCAGACCTGATGCTCGCGTGGAAAGAGATTGCCGGGGTCGACACGGCTGAGCACAGTCATCCGACAGGCATCACCGACTCTGTTCTGACCGTTCAATGTGACTCCACGGCGTGGGCGACTCAACTGCGTCACATGCGAACGATGATCATGACGCGCATCGTTCAGGAGTTCCCCGAAGCGGGCATCGAGTCGGTACGCTTTCTCGCCCCCGACGCCCCTTCGTGGAAAAGAGGCTCCAGATCAATTCCAGGGCGGGGCCCACGCGATACATACGGCTAGGGAGGCAAAACTGGTCACCCACCCGAAATAAACGCCCCAGATCGCCTTCAAAGCTCGGAAAGCGAAGTTAGTTTGGTAGAATAAATAGTCGCAATCCTTCTTTTTTTGGAGCCTATTTATATATGACATCCCCACTCGACCAGGCCGACTCCGAATCAGAATACGGTGCCGATGCAATCCAGATCCTCGAGGGTCTCGAGGCGGTTCGCAAACGGCCCGGAATGTACATCGGTTCGACCGGCCCACGGGGGCTGCATCACCTTGTCTACGAGGTGGTCGACAACTCGGTAGACGAGGCCTTGGCCGGCTACTGCGACACCATCGGCATCACGATGCGTGAAGACGGTGCCATTCGGGTCGTCGACAACGGTCGCGGCATTCCGGTCGACCTGAACAAGCACGAGAACAAGTCGACGGTCGAAGTGGTGCTGACCATCCTGCACGCCGGCGGCAAGTTCGGCGGCGGCGGCTACTCGGTCTCGGGTGGCCTGCACGGCGTGGGTATCTCCGTCGTGAATGCCCTGTCGGCAGAACTCGACGTCGAGGTTCGCCGCCAGGGTCACGTGTGGCGCCAGAGTTACAAGCACGGCGTGCCGCAGGAGCCGCTCGAAATGGGCGAGGCCTCGACCGAGACCGGTACGACGGTGACGTTCTGGCCGAGCCGCGAGACCTTCGAGACCGTCGAGTTCGACTACGAGACGTTGCGCGCCCGTTTTCAGCAGATGGCGTTTCTGAACAAGGGCCTCCGCATCACGCTCACTGACGAGCGAGGCGAAGAAGATGTGGTGGTCAGCTACCTCTATGAGAATGGCCTCGTCGACTACGTCGAATACCTGAACCGTACGAAGAAGAACGAGTTGGTGCACGACGAGGTCATCTCGTTCGAGAGCGAAGACACCGACCGTAAGATCTCGCTCGAAGTGGCTATGCAGTGGACGAACGGGTACACCGAGAGCGTTCACACGTATGCGAACACCATCAACACCCACGAGGGCGGTACCCACGAAGAGGGTTTCCGCGCCGCACTGACGTCGCTGGTGAACAGGTATGCACGTGAGAAGACCATCCTCAAGGAAAAAGACGAGAACCTCACGGGCGACGACGTACGTGAGGGTCTCACGGCGGTCATCTCTGTGAAGCTCGCCGAGCCGCAGTTCGAGGGCCAGACGAAGACGAAGCTCGGCAACACCGAGGCGAAGGCATTCGTTCAGCGGGTGGCCGGCAAAGAGCTCGCCGACTGGTTCGACCGCAACCCATCGCAGGCGCGCGAGATCATTAGAAAAGCCATCCAGGCCTCGCAGGCACGTATGGCCGCACGCAAGGCTCGTGAGCAGACCCGTCGTAAAGGGCTTCTCGAGGGTGGCGGCATGCCCGGCAAGCTCAAAGACTGCTCGAGCCGAGACCCCGCCAAGAGTGAGATCTTCATTGTGGAGGGCGACTCGGCCGGAGGTTCGGCCATTCAGGGCAGAAACCCGGAGACCCAGGCCATCCTGCCGCTGCGTGGCAAGATTCTGAACGTCGAGAAGGCGAGGCTTGACCGAGCCCTCGGCAACAACGAGGTTCAGGCCATGATCACCGCCTTCGGCGCGGGAATCGGTGAAGACTTCAACCCGGAGAAGGCCCGGTACCACAAGATCGTGCTGATGGCCGATGCCGACGTCGACGGCCAGCACATCACGACGTTGCTGCTCACGCTGGTGTTCCGCTACATGCGACCGCTCATCGAGCTGGGCTACGTCTACCTCGCCATGCCGCCGCTCTACCGCATCAAGTGGTCGAACGCGCCGCACGAGTATGTATACACCGACGCTGAGCGCGACGCGATGCTCGCGCACGGTGCCGCGTCGGGCAAGCGCATCCCCAAAGAGAATGCCATCCAGCGGTACAAGGGCCTCGGTGAGATGGACTACCGCGAGCTGTGGGACACCACGATGGACCCCGACACGCGAACCCTCCGCCAGATCACCCTCGACGACGCCGCTGCGGCCGACGAGGTCTTCTCAACACTGATGGGTGAAGACGTCGAATCGCGGCGCAACTTCATTCAGAAGAACGCCAAAGACGTTCGCTTCCTCGATATCTAATTCTTCTCCAACAGATCAAAGAGAACCATGACTGACGAAACCCCCACCGGTGACTCGATTGCGCCCGACTCACGCGGAATGACAACAGACCGCATCGAGCAGGTCGACCTTCAACTCGAGATGCAGCGCTCGTACCTCGACTACGCGATGAGCGTCATTGTCGGGCGCGCTCTGCCTGACGTGCGCGACGGTCTGAAGCCGGTTCATCGCCGCGTGATCTACGCGATGTACGACGGCGGCTACCGGCCCGACCGCGCGTTCTCGAAGTCTGCCCGTGTGGTGGGCGAGGTGATGGGGCAGTTCCACCCCCACGGTGACGCCTCCATCTACGACGCGCTGGTGCGTCTGATCCAGCCCTGGAGCCTGCGGTATCCGCTCGCACTCGGGCAGGGCAACTTCGGTTCGGCGGGCAACGACGGTGCTGCGGCCCCGCGGTACACCGAGACGAAGATGGCTCCGTTGGCGCTCGAGATGGTGCGCGACATCCAAGAGGAGACCGTCGACTTTCAAGACAACTACGACGGTCGTACGCTCGAGCCCATTGTGCTGCCGAGCCGTTTTCCGAACCTGCTCGTCAACGGGTCGGTGGGTATTGCCGTCGGCATGGCCACGAACATCCCACCACACAACCTGCGCGAGGTTGCCGCCGGTGCCATCTGGTACCTCGAGAACCCCGATGCGACGCGCGAAGAACTACAAGACGCGCTCATGCAGCGCATCAAGGGCCCCGACTTTCCCACCGGCGCTCAGATTCTCGGCGTGAAGGGTATTCACGACGCGTATCGCACGGGCCGTGGCTCGATCACCATGCGCGCTGTTGTGAGCGTCGAGGAGCTGCAGGGGCGCAACTGCCTGGTGGTCACCGAGTTGCCGTACCAGGTCAACCCCGACAACCTGGCCATCAAGATCGCCGAGCTCGTCAAAGACGGCAAGATCGGTGGCATCGCCGACATTCGCGACGAGACCTCCGGCCGCACCGGCCAGCGCCTCGTCATCGTACTGAAGCGCGATGCGGTGGCGAAGGTCGTGCTCAACAACCTCTACAAGCACACTTCACTGCAAGAGAACTTCGGCGCGAACATGCTCGCCATCGTCGACGGCATCCCCCGCACGCTGCCGATCGACGGGTTCATCACCGAGTGGGTCACGCACCAGATCGACGTCATCGTGCGTCGCACCCAGTTCCGCCTGCGCCGCGCCGAAGAGCGCATGCATATTCTGCGCGGGTACCTGAAGGCTCTGGATGCACTCGACGAGGTCATCGCGCTCATCCGCAGTTCTGACACTGTCGACGACGCACGCACCGGCCTCATGGCGCTGCTCGAGATCGACGAAGTTCAGTCTGACGCCATTCTGACCATGCAGCTGCGTCGGCTGGCTGCCCTCGAACGCCAGAAGATCGCCGATGAGGCAGCCGAGCTCCAAGTCGAGATCGACGCATTCCACGTGATCCTCGGCAGCCCGGCTCGCCAGCGCGAGATCATCACCGAAGAGCTCACCGAGATCGCCACGAAGTTCGGCGACGACCGCCGCACCGAGATCATGTTCGGTTTCGACGGCGACATGAACATGGAAGACCTCATCCCCGAAGAGGAGATGGTGGTCACCGTCACGCGCGGCGGCTACATCAAGCGCACGCGCAGCGACAACTACCGCAGCCAGCACCGCGGTGGCAAAGGCGTGAAGGGTGCCCAGCTGCGTGCAGACGACGTGGTCGAACACTTCTTCGTGACCACAACGCACCATTGGCTGCTGTTCTTCACCACCACAGGGCGCGTGTATCGAGCGAAGGCCTACGAGCTGCAGGAGGCCGGCCGCGACGCGAAAGGCCAGCATGTCGCCAACCTGCTGGCCCTCGGGCCCGATGAGCAGATCGCCCAGGTTCTCGACATTCGCGACTACAAGGCTGCGACGTACCTGGTACTCGCCACTCGGGATGGCCTGCTGAAGAAGACTGCGCTCAGCGAGTACGACACCAACCGCTCGGGTGGCATCATCGCCATCAACCTGCGGGAGGGCGACGAGCTGGTCTCAGCACTGCTCGTCGAAGAAGACTCCGATGTGCTCCTGGTGTCGAAGAAGGGCATGTCGATTCGGTTCACCGCCTCGAACGAGGCGCTTCGGCCGATGGGCCGCTCGACGGCCGGTGTCATCGGTATGAAATTCAGAGACGAAGACGTTCTGCTCGACGCGTCTGTGGTTTCAGAGGCCGGGTTCGTGTTCGTTGTGACCGAGGGCGGTTACGCCAAGCGCACGTCAGTGGAGCAGTACCGGCTACAGGGCCGGGGGGGCCTTGGCATCAAAGTCGCCAAGCTTCAGGATGAACGGGGCGAACTTGCGGGTGCGCTCATCGTCGACGAAGAAGACGAGGTCTTGGTGGTTCTTGCCAGCGGCAAGGTGGTACGCTCTGCCGTGGCCGAAGTCCCGGCCAAAGGCCGAGACACCATGGGTGTTGTCTTCGCGCGATTCGCCGATGAAGATCGCATAATCGCGCTGGCCAAAAACACCGAACGCACCGTAGTTTCAGACCCTGACGCAGAACCGCAGACGTCTGAAGATGCCGGAGAGGAAGCACCGACCGATGAGTAACGTAGCTGAAAAGCTTGCAAAGAAGTCATCACGGCCCACACAGACCAAGCAGGTGCGCCTGCGCCTGGTGTACGTCGACTTCTGGTCGATTCTCAAGATCTCGTTTCTGTGGTCGATCGTGCTCGGTATCGTCACCGTCGTCGCCGCGTTTCTGATCTGGTCGCTGCTGCAGCAGACCGGTGTGTTCGACTCGGTGAACAAGCTGCTGGTAGAGATTGCCGGAACGGGCAATGTGAGCGTCGACCAGTTCGCCTCGCTCGGCCAGGTGATGGGGTTCGCGGTGATTGTGGCCATTCTCGACATCATCGTAATCACGGCTCTTGGCGCGATCTCGGCTGTTCTCTACAATCTGACCGTCAAGATCACAGGTGGAGTGATGCTCGGTTTCACGAATAAGTAGGTTTTGGGTAGTATTACAAAGTTGCGTTTTACGAAAACGAAACGCAACTGCCCAAGCGGGGGTATAGCTCAGTTGGTTAGAGCGCTTCACTGATAATGAAGAGGTCCCAGGTTCAAATCCCGGTACCCCCACTGTGTTAGCTAAATAGTGCGTCTCAGAACACGGTGTGCTCTGAGACATGCGTTTGGCGCATTGGGGGCCTTAGCTCAATTGGTAGAGCGCCTGCTTTGCAAGCAGGAGGTCAGGAGTTCGATTCTCCTAGGCTCCACTGAATTATTTGTCTCGCCGGGCAGGGACCGGCGAGACTGAATTGCACAAAAGAAGCCCGGCACCTCGATGAGGGCCGGGCTTCTCTTGTGTTTGAGCTACGAGGCGGGGGTGGCGTCGATCTCGTCTTCGCTGATCCAGAGCTCGTCATCGGCGCGGAAGGTCTGCCAGACGGCGTAACCGATGCCGACCAGTGCCACCGTGCCGGTGATGATCGCAGCATAGGCGCCGAGGTGCGACGATTTCTTGGCGGGCTTGGGGGCGACTTTGGCGATGGCCTTCTTCACCGAAGTGTTGTCGCTGACGTGAAAGACGTCGGCGGCCGATGTGAGTGTGCTGCCGAGCGCCGGCAGAACGTCGGAGGCCCACTTGGAACGCACCTGGTCGCCGGCAACCTTGGCTGCAGCGATGTTGCGGGCAATGGTCGGTGCAATGGAGTCGGTCGCGGTCTTCACGCGCGGCACAACTTCTTCTTTGGTCAGCTCGCCGAGCTGAAGCTTCGCCTCACGCGCGACGTGGTTGGCACGGTCGAGAATGCTCTGCTGGTCGAACCAGAGATCCTCGGCGCTGCTGCGCAGACGCTTGAGTGCCTTTTGGCGCTTACGGGTGAGACTCATCAGAAACCTCCATCGGCTACGAACGCGGTAGATCACAATCTTGCCACGGTCTAGCTTGGCACCAAACATCGCAGCCTGACTATCCTCCTTCTTTACGCTGACCCTTGACTGTATGAGCGGGGCACTGTGTGAGAATTGATCCATGGCCAAGCACACCCACGTCGCGACGTTCCACACCAACCTCGGCGACATCTCTGTCAACCTCTTCGGCAACCATGCCCCCCAGACCGTCAAGAACTTTGTCGGCCTTGCCGCGGGCGAGCGCGAATGGACCGACCCGAAGACGGGCACGGCCACCACCGCCAAACTTTATGACGGCAGCATCTTTCACCGCATCATCCCGGGCTTCATGATTCAGGGTGGCGACCCGCTCGGCAATGGCACCGGCGGCCCCGGCTACCGCTTCAACGACGAGATCAACCCTGAGCTCGGCTTCGTCGAGCCCTACATTCTGGCGATGGCGAATGCGGGCATCCAGGGTGGGCAGGGCACCAACGGTTCTCAGTTCTTCATCACCGTCGGCCCGGCTACCTGGCTGCAGGGCAAGCACACCATCTTCGGTGAGGTCGCAGATGACTCGTCGAAGCGCATCGTCGACAAGCTCGCTGCGGTGGCAACCGACGCGTACGACCGCCCGCTCGACGCTGTTGTCGTCGAATCAGTCGAGGTCGCTGAGGTTTAGTTGTCAACCATTCCGGAGACGGATGCGAACTTCTGCTACCGTCACCCGAACCGGCAGAGCTACATTCTCTGCCAGCGCTGTGGCAAGACCGTCTGCCCCGAGTGTTCGGTGCAGGCGGCCGTAGGCGTTCACTGCGTCGACTGCGCCCGTGAGGGGCGCCGCAGCCAGGAATACAACAAGCGCCCCGCGCTGATTCGGGCAGCACGGGCCACTTCACGTTCGTCGAATGCTCCCGTCGCGACCTACTCACTCATAGGTTTGACGGTATTCGTCTACGTGCTGCAACTCATACCCGGGCTCGGGGTGACAAACGCCCTGCAGTATGCCGGCGCCTACAGCCAGCCGCTGTTCGGTATCGGTGTTGAGCCGTGGCGCATGCTGACGTATGCATTCGTGCACAATCCATTCACGATCAGCTCGCCATTTTCACTGCTGCACATTCTGCTGAACATGTATTCGTTGTACATCTTCGGCCGCATTCTCGAACCGATGATCGGGCGGCTGCGCTTTCTGGCGCTCTACCTACTGGCAGCGGTGGGCGGCGCGGTGGCGATGGATGTTCTCGCCACTGCCGGGCAGCCGGTGATCGGAGCCTCGGGCGCGATATTCGGTCTGATGGGTGCGTTCTTCATCATCTCGCGCACGCTGGGTGGCAACATGCAGCAGCTCGTTGTGCTGCTGGTGCTGAACCTGGCGATCGGCTTTCTGGTACCGGGAATCGCCTGGCAGGTGCACGTCGGCGGGCTGGTGGTCGGTGGCCTCGTGGGGTTCATCTACATGAAGACCAGGCGCCCACAACAACAGGCTGTTCAGATATTTGCATCAGCGGCTGTGCTGGTGTTGCTGGTGATCGTTACGGTTGCACGCAGCTTTTACTAACAGGCAGAGCCGTGAGTTATACACAGGCTTATACACATTGGGGATAATTACACCCGTGTAAGTCTCGCCGTTGTGAAGGGCTGGATCAGCGCCAGCGGGTGGTCATGAGAAAACCCACGAAGGCGATACCGAAGCCGATGAGGATGTTCCAGCTGCCGAGATCGGGGATGGGCAGGATGCCCTGGCTGACGTAGAACACGATGATCCACACAAGACCGACGAGCATGAAACCGAACATGACCGGCTTGAACCAGACGGGATTCGGGGTCGACTCATCACTCGACGCTTTCGCGACTTGCAGGGAACGTGTTTTCTCGCGGGCCATGCCGATGATTCTAGCTGGGAATGCTGGTCGACCGCCGAAAACGAGACTTGATACCCTTTTGGTAACTCAGCTTCTGGTCATTTTCACCTCATAGTATGGATGCCGTGTCAGAGATAAGCTCACTTTTTAACGACGATCCCGAGCCGGAGCAGCCGGGAGACGAGTCGCGCCCGCCGCGCGAAGACGAGTCGCCGCGCCATGAGCCCCAGCACCGCCGCCCGAGGCATCATCCGGCCGAGCGCCGCTCGATCGTTCGAAGCGTCATCGGAGTGGCTGGTGAGGTGCTCATCACCGCCGGCGTTCTCGTCTTCCTCTTTCTCGGCTGGCAGCTGTGGATTCAAGGCATCGCGTTGAACAGCACCCAGACCAATGAGGCCTCTGGCCTCTCACAGCAGTGGAGTGCAGCCACTCCGGCTCCGACCGCCGTAGCGCCGACGGGTGCAGCCGGCTCGACCCCGACCCCGCCTGCTGCCGGTTCTGGTGCTGCCCCCGTCGTGATGGTGGCTCCCGCAGACACGAAGCAGTTCGCCGTTCTGTACGTGCCGCGCTTCGGGGCGGACTACAAGCGCACCGTCGCACAGGGCGTCGACGCCAAAACCGTTCTGAACGGCGGAGGTGCCGGCCACTATGACCAGAGCCAGATGCCGGGCGACATGGGCAACTTCGCCATTGCCGCACACCGCGACGGTTGGGGCAGCCCCTTCATCAAGATCAACGAGTTGCAGATCGGCGACCCGATCTACGTCGAGACGCAAGACGGCTGGTACACCTACATCTACCGCGATACAGAGTACGTGAGCCCCGACGGCGTCGACGTGTTGAGCGCGGTTCCCCAGGCCCCGACGGCTGCTGCAACTGACCGCCTCATCACGCTGACAAGCTGCAACCCGCTCTATATCGCGTCTGAGCGCATCATCGCCTACGGTGTGCTTCAATCGTTCACTCCCCGAAGCGATGGGCCTCCGGCCGCCATCGCCGGGCTGACCGGAAAAGGGGCCTGACCCGTGTACTCCGCTCTGTGGCGCGTTCTACCGGGGCCCCTGTGGGCCCGTATCCTGATTCTGCTCGTAGGCATCGCCGTGCTGCTGTTCGCGCTGTCGACGTGGGTTTTTCCGCTCGTCGACAATCTGTTGACACCCTCGCAACCCGTTACGGTTGACCAATGACCCACGTTCTCGTCATCGACAACTACGACAGCTTCGTCTACACGCTGAACGGCTACCTGCACCAACTCGGGGCAGAGACCACTGTCGTTCGCAACGACGCCTTCACCGACGCAGAAGCGGCGACGGTGCTCGGCGCCTATGATGCGGTGCTCATCTCACCCGGGCCTGGCAAGCCGTCAGAAGCCGGCGTCTCCATTGCCGTGGTACGAGCCGCGCTGGCGAGGCACACCCCGCTGCTCGGGGTGTGCCTCGGCCACCAGGCCATCGCCGAGGCGATGGGCGCCACTGTGACGAACGCTGAAGAACTCATGCACGGCAAGACGTCGGTCATCGTTCACGACGAGAGCCTCTTCTACGACGGTGTCGCCCAGAACTTCACGGCCACCCGGTACCACTCCCTGGCGGTGGTCGACGGCACCGTGCCAGCAACACTGGTGGTGACGTCGCGCACCGAAGGTGGGGTCATCATGGGCCTGAGGCACGCCAGTGCACCGATCTTCGGCGTTCAGTTTCACCCGGAGTCGGTGCTGACCGAGGGTGGTTATGTGATGCTGGCGAACTGGTTGGCGACGGCCGGTCTCACCTCGGCGAGAGCGGCGGCCGTGCCGCTCAACCCACTCGTGCGCGCGGTCTAGCCCGTGCAGTAGGTCAAGGTGACAGCTGAACCCTGGGGTCTGTCACCGGCGGCCAGAGACTGTTTCGTCACAGGGTTCGATGATGCCGTCTTGCACGACGGGTCTACCGCTGCCGTGACCGTGAGATTCAACGCAGACAGCGTCGAGGTAGCTGAGGTGAGTGGTTGGTTCACGACGTTCGGAACCGTCACGAGCCCGTTCGACACCACGAAGTTGACCGTGTCGCCGACAAAACTCGATGCGCCGGCAGCGGGGTCTGTGCGAATGATGACATCGGCCGCGACGGTGGCAGAGTTCTCTTTGCTCGTTGAGCCGACGATCAGCCCGAGGGCCGTCATCTTCGGGGTTGCCGCCGTGACGGTCGACCCGGCCTGGTCGGGGATCAGCACGGTCTTCTTGCCGAGTGACACGTAGATGCCGATGATGGCCTGCGGCTGCACGACCGTGCCCGACGGCGGGTCGGTGCGAATGACCTCGCCCTCGGGAACCGTGGGGCTGTTCTCGTTGAACCGCTGCGTGACGAGGTTCAGTTGCTGCAGTGTGGAGTTCGCACTGTCGTACGTTTGGCCTGTGACCACCGGAATGATGCGCGACGAGTCGGGAATGATTGTGGTCTCGCGGAGCCCGACCACCCAGAACAGAATCGCGACGAGAATCACGGCGACGCTGGCGATACCCGCCCAGATCCAGATGACCGGTGGCCTGGACTGGGTTCGAACGGCGTATTCGTCGTCTCCCGCCAACTGGGTGAGAGCGGCATCAGAGCCGGCAGTGAGAGTGGGGGGTGCCCCGAAGAGGGAGGCCTGAAAATCTTCGGCCGGCAGTCGTTTGGAGGGGATCTTTCCGGCGCCGGCGATCTGCAGGTCGATCTTGAAGTCGGCGGCGCTCTGGAAGCGCGCGAACCGGTCTTTGGCCAGGGCGTGAGCAACCACCTGGTCGAGTGCGGGTGACACTTTCGGGTTGATCGAGCTGGGCGACACCGGTGCCTCGCTCACGTGCTGGTACGCCACGGCCACGGGGGTCTCGCCGCGGAAGGGCGCACGCCCGGTGAGAAGTTCGAACAGCACGATGCCGGTGGAGTAGAGGTCGGTTCGAGCATCCACTGACTCGCCGCGCGCCTGTTCGGGCGAGAAGTACTGCGCCGTGCCCAGAATGGCGGTGGTCTGCGCCACGGTTGCCGACGAGTCGGAGATGGCCCGGGCGATGCCGAAATCCATTACCTTCACCTGGCCTGAGTGGGTGAGCATGATGTTGCCCGGTTTGATGTCGCGGTGAACGACCCCGGCCCGGTGCGAGTACTCGAGCGCCGTGAGAATACCGTCGGTGATGCGCACGGCCTCGGCGGGGTCGACCGGCCCCTGCCTGATGAGATCTTTCAGCAGGATGCCCTGCACATACTCCATCACAATGAACGGCACGATCGCTTCACTGCCGCCGGGTTCGGCCACCCGCTCTTCTCCGGCATCGAACACCCGCACGATGGTGGGATGAGCCATGCGCGAGGCCGCCTGGGCTTCTTGCCTGAACCGCGTGCGGAAGATGGGGTCGCCGGCGAGCGACGACTTCAGCAGCTTGATGGCCACCGGTCTACCGAGGCGCTCGTCGCGACCGACGTACACGTTCGACATTCCGCCGCGCCCGATGATGTCGCCGATGCGGTATCGCCCGGCGAGCAGGCGATTGTCATCGGTCACAGTAGAGCTCCAGGGTCTGCTGGCGGTGAACCAGGGTCGGTAGGTGTTGGATGAGCGGAAGCGGTTGGGTTCAGGGTGCCAGAGGTGCGGGAGTCGCACTTGTCGTCGGGGGTGTGGTTGCCGGAGCAGTGATGACGAGCGCCAGAGCAGGTGACGAGGCCGACTGCAGACCGCTCGACGCTCCGGTTGCCGAGCAGGTCACCTTGTACGAGATGTTGATGGTCTCAGCCACGGCGGGAGCGATGAGGGTTGCAGCCGGATTGGTGCCGGGGGCGATGGCGACCGTTGCGCCGCCTGCATCGAGGTCGTAGCTCGTCAGGTTGTACCCCGACGGGCAGCTGTACGCGGCCCATGACACCACGAAGGTGGCATTGGTGCTGACCTTGGCCGGTGTCGACGTGGGAGTCGAGGTGGGCGCGGGCGGTGCGACGGCATCGCCGTAGACGGTGAGGTCGACGGTGGTACCCTTGGCGATGTTGCCGACAGGGGTGGCCTGATAGACGACATCGACCATGTCGGCGCTCGGAGCCGCGTTCTTCACCACGCGATTGGCGCTGAGACCCTGGCCGACGAGGATGGCAGAGGCCGCATCGAAGGTCTTGCCGATGAGGTCTTTGTCGTTCACAACCACCGTGTTCGAGGTGGCGGTGGGCGTGGGTGTGGGTGTCTTACTGGGTGTTGCCGGAGCGCTCGAGCTGGGCGGCGCGCTGGAGGTTACCGGCGTGCTCGTCTTGTTGCCCGTGGCGAGAGCGTAGATGGTGCCCGCCAGTACCAGAGCGAGAATGATGATCAGAACGATGAGCGGCCAGGTCCACGGAGAACGCTTCTTCGTGGGTACGACCTCGCCGTCGATGTTCTCGTCGGGCGGGAAGGCCAACGGATTGGCCACTGTGGCACCCGCGCCAGCCATGCCGAGCACGGTGGTCGCCTGGGTTGCGCCAGCTGACGGCATGAGCATGGTGGCGGTGTCGATCGGTGCGGCGCGGTTGCCGAGAACGGCGGGCACAGCGGCAGCAGCCAGGGCGACATCACCCTGGCGAAGCGCCGTCGCAGCACGCGCGAGGGCGGCCGTCGAGGCGGGCCGGTCTGCTGGCTTCTTGGCGATGCACGAGAATACGAGATTGCGCACCGGCTCGGCGATGGTGACGGGCAGGTCGGGCGGAACATCGTTGATCTGGGCCATCGCAATGGCTACCTGCGACTCGCCGCTGAACGGACGCTTGCCCGCGAGGCACTCGTAGGCGACGATTCCGAGAGAGTAGATATCGGTGGTCGACGACGCCGACTGGCCGCTGGCCTGTTCGGGCGAGAGGTACTGCACCGTACCCATGACCTGCCCGGTGGCGGTGAGCGGAACCTGGTCGGCGATGCGGGCGATTCCGAAGTCGGTGATCTTGACCCGGCCATCCGGCGTGATCAGCAGGTTGCCCGGCTTGATGTCGCGGTGAACGAGGCCGGCGTTGTGAGCGGCCTGCAGGGCCGACGCGGTCTGGGCGATGATGTCGAGAACGCGGTCGGTCGACAGCACGTGCTCACGGTCGAGGATGACCGACAGGGCTTCGCCCGGCACGAGTTCCATGACCAGGTACGCGCTGCCCTCTTCTTCTCCGTAGTCGAAGACGTTCGCAATGCCTTCGTGGTTCACGAGGGCAGCGTGGCGCGCTTCAGCGCGAAAACGCTCGAGAAACCCGGGGTCGCCGAGATACTCGTCTTTCAAGATCTTGATGGCGACATTGCGGCCGATGACCAAGTCGGTCGCCTGCCACACCTCGCCCATGCCGCCGATCGCGATACGCGTCGACAGCTCGTACCTTCCCCCGAAGGTGAGCCCTGCTGTGGGTCTCATTTATTCAGCACCGCCTCAAGTACTTTTTTGGCGATCGGGGCAGCAACATCGTTGCCCGTCCCGGATTCGCCTAGTCCGCCGCCATTCTGTACCACCACTGCAACCGCAACCTGAGGGTTGTCTGCAGGAGCGAAACCTGTAAACCACAGGGTGTACGGGTCGCCCGCCCCGTTCTCTGCAGTTCCTGTTTTGCCGGCCACTTTGACTCCATCTATTCTTGCATTAGTCGCCGCGCCCGAATCGACAGCCTCGACCATCCACGACGAAAGTGTCGAAGCTGTTATAGAAGTGATGGGGGTTTGGAGGGTTTTCGCCTCGAACTGCTTCAGAACGGTGAGGTCGGGTGCCCGAACGCTGTCGACGAGGTTCGGTTGCATGATCACCCCGCCGTTCGCTACCGCCATCGACTGTTCGACGATCTGCATGGGGCTCGAGCGAACGCTCGCCTGGCCGAACGACGAGAGTGCGAGCTGGGCATCGTCGCCGATGTTCGGAAACTGGCTGGCTTCGACGGGGATGGGTGAGTCGAAACTGGTGGTGTAGCCGTAGGCCTTCGCCATGTCGGTGAGCTTCTGCCGACCGATCTGTACGCCGAGTTCGGCCATCGGAATGTTGCACGAGAGCACGAAGGCGGTCTGGATGCTCACGGTGGCGCCGGGCCCGCAGGTGCCACCGCCCGCGTTGTGCACAATCGACGAGCTGCCCGGCAGCGGGTAGCCGTCGAGATTCGGCAGCTGATAGTCGGCGCTGAGGCCGGCGGCCTGCAGTGCGGTCGATGAGGTGACGATCTTGAAGGTCGAACCGGGCGGGTCGAGGTCGCCGTCGAGGGTGCGGTTGATGAGGGGCGAATTCGCGTTGTTCAACAAGTCGTTGTAGGTGCTGATGACCTTGTCGGTGTCGTGCACCGCCAGAATGTTCGGGTCGTAATCGGGCTTTGACACCATAGCGAGAATGCGGCCGGTCTTCGGGTCGACGGCGATGACGGCGCCTTTCAGACTGCCGAGGGCGTCGTAGGCGGCCTGCTGCACCTTGGGGTCGATGGTGAGTTCGACCGACGCGCCCTGCGGGTTCTGACCGGTCACGATGCTGTTGAGCTGGCTGAGAAACTGCGAGTCTGACGTGCCGCTCAGCTCCTGATTCATGGCGCTCTCGATGCCGGTGGTGCCCTGGTCGAGTGTGAAATAACCGGTCACTGCGCTGTAGAGCGGGCCGTTCGTGTAGGTGCGCTGATACTTGTACTGGTCGTTCGAGGGCACCGACTGGGCGATCGGTTGGCCGGCGACAAGGATGGGCCCGCGCTGCTTCGAGTAGCTCGCGTTGATGGTGCGAGCGTTGCGAGCATCGTTCGCCAGGGCATCCGCTGAAAAGAACTGGATGGTCGTGACCGAGACGAAGAGGGCGGCGAACATGGCCAGAATGACGATGGTCACGCGTTTGAGTTCACGGTTCATGGCCCTAGACCACCAGCCTTGGCTGATTGCGCACTGTGTCTGAGAGCCGCAGCAGGAGGGCCACGATGATCCAGTTGGCCACCAGAGACGAGCCGCCGGCGGCGAGGAAGGGTGTGGTGAGGCCGGTGAGGGGGATGACGCGGGTGACGCCGCCGACAACGATGAAGCACTGCAGGGCGATGACGAATGTGAGGCCGATACCGAGCAGGCGGCTGAAATCGTCGGTGCCAGAGAAGCTGATGCGAAGGCCCCTGGCGATGAACAGCAGGTAGAGGCTGAGGATGGCGAACAGGCCCGCCATACCGAGCTCTTCGCCGAGGCTGGCCACGATGTAGTCGCTCTGGGCGAGCGGGGTGATGCTCGGTTGGCCACCACCCAGGCCGGTGCCGATGAGACCGCCGTTGGCGAGGCCGAAGAGGCCCTGAACCAGTTGGTAGCTGCCGCCGATCTCGTCGTACGTGCTCTGTGCAAATGGGTTCAACCAGTTCGAGAAGCGGTCGTTGACGTAGGTGAGCACCTGGCTGGCGACGAGGGCACCGGCCAGAAAGAGCCCGACGCCGAGGATGACCCAGCTGAGCCGCGCGGTGGCCACGTAGATCATGACGACGAACAGGCCGAAGTACAAAAGCGCCGTGCCCAGGTCGTGCTGAAAGATGATGACGCCCATCGAGGCAGCCCAGATGACAAGAATCGGGCCGAGGTCTCTGGCGCGCGGAAACCGCATGCCGAGAAACTTGTGACCCACGAACGAGAGGCTGTCGCGGCGCGAGACGAGGTAGCCGGCGAAGAAGATGGCGAGGGCGATCTTGGCCACCTCACCGGGCTGGAACGAGAGCGGGCCGATGCCGATCCACACCCGTGCGCCGTAGACCTCTTTGCCGATGCCGGGCAGAATCGGCAGCAGCAGCAGAATGCCTGAGATGACCATGAAGACGTAGGTGTAGCGCTGCAGCACCCGGTGGTTTCGGAGGGCCACAATGACGGCGAGGGCAATGGCGATGGCGAGGGCGCTCCACACGACCTGCCGAACGGCCGTGCTGTCCCAGCCGGTCTGGTTCATTTCGATGTCGATGCGGTAGATCTCGGCGATGCCGATGCCGTTCAGCAGCGTGGCGATCGGCAGGATGAACGGGTCGGCGTTCGGCGCCACGAACCGCAGTGCGGTGTGGGCGCCGATGACGAGTATCGAGAGGCCGGCGCCGAGCAGCACAAGTTGGCCGACGTCAATGCTGCCGAGCGCGCCCAGCTGCACCATGACCACGGCCCCAGCGTTGATGGCGCACGAGAACAGCAGCAGAAAGAGTTCGAGGTTGCGGAGCTTCTCGGGCACACGGATGCGCCGAGGCGGCCGCAGCCCCGTCGCGGGCTGAACGGAGTTCACGATCGTCATGACGCCCGGGTCAGCCATTGCCGGCCGCCTGCTCGAGGTTCTGCACGACTTTCTGGGCGGCGGCGATCGAATCGGCACTGATCGTGTTCTGCACCTGCGACTTGGTGTAGCTGGGCAGATTGTCGACGGTGATGGTCGTCTCCTGGTACACGTGTGACAGGGAGATCGGGCCGATCGACTGCTGGATGCCCTGGTAGACGGCCACATGGCCGTTCGACTCGCCCACGAAGTAGCGGCTCTGGGTCCACTGGTAGCTGATGAACAGACCCAGAGCAATGGCGAGCACCACGACGATGCTGCCGATGAGCCAGGTGAGCTTGCGCCGACGGCTTCTTCTGCGGTCTTCGTCGATGAGCTCGTCGAGGTAGTCGTCAGACTGGGCTTCGAAGTGCGAGGGCTGGGTGGGGCCCACGCGCGGGTGCAGGCGGAGGCCGGGCATCCGGGTCGAACGGCGACCACTGCCACCGCCGAACGCGATCGGCCGCGACGCCGCCCCCACGGTCTGGGCGATGTAGGTGCTGCCGGTGAACGACTCGCTGATGTCGACGATGACGACGGTCACGTTGTCGGGTGCGCCGTGGTCGAGGCTCTCTTTGACCAGAACATCGGCGACGGCCTGCGGAGACGGGTTCTCGGCGAGGGCCGCGGCGATCTGGTCGTTGTCGACCACGCCGGTGAGGCCGTCGGAGCAGAGCAGCCAGCGGTCGCCCGGCCGGGTGTCCATGACCTGCAGGTCGACATCGGGAGTCGAATCGACGTCGCCGAGCACGCGCATGAGCACCGATCGGCGCGGATGCACCTTCGCCTCTTCGGCGGTGATGCGGCCGTTGTCGACGAGCCGCTGCACGAAGGTGTGGTCGGTGGTGATCTGGGCGAGCTTGCCGTCGCGAAAACGGTAGATGCGGGAGTCGCCGATGTGTGCCAGGGCGACGCTGTGGCCGACGCGCACGAGGGCGCTGAGCGTGGTGCCCATGCCGGTGAGCTCCGGATGCTCGTACACGGCCTCGGCCAGAATGGCATTCGCGCTGACAATGGCCTCCTGCAGCGCGAACTCGGCGTCGACGGCCGAACTGTACTCGCCGTCGATCTCGAGCAGCTTGTTCAGTGCGAGAGCACTCGCGACGTCGCCGCCCGCGTGGCCCCCCATGCCGTCGGCGACCGCGAACAGAGACTGCCCGGCGTACCCGCTGTCTTGGTTGTTCGAGCGCACCTTGCCCACATGGGAGACGGCCGCACTTTCGGTCACTAACGCCATTGTTCTGCCCGTGCCCCTAACGCCTGAGCTCAAAACTGGTGGAACCGATCTTGATGGGCGTGTTCAGCGCAACGGCAGTGGGTTGGGTGACACGTTTTCCGTCGAGAAACGTGCCGTTAGTTGAGTCGAGGTCTTGAATGACCCACTCGTTGTTCCAGTTCAGAAGGCGTGCATGGTGAGTTGAGGTGTAGTCGTCGCGAATGACCACGCTCGAGTCTGTCGACCGGCCGATGGTGAGCGGGTCGACGCCCAGCTCGATCTCGGTTCCGGCCTTGGCGCCGGAGGTGATGACCAGCTTGTGCGCATTGCTGGTGGTGGCACGCGGATGCACGCCGGCGGTCGATCCGGCGAGGGGGGTGAACACGGGAATCTTCGACTGCGGGGCCGGGGTCGGTGGGTGAGTCGACGGCAGCGGGGTGTTCGTGGCGGCGGCACCGACGACTTTGCCGGCCGGGGCGAGAGTTGCGGCGGCCCCGGCTACGGCGCCGCCTGCTGCGCCCGCCCCGCCTGCGGCGGCCGCTGCGTTCTGCGGAAACGGGCTCGACGCCTGCCCGGCCTGGCCCGACTGCGCGGCGCTCGGCTCGCGCATCTTGCGAACGCGCTGCCCGAACAGGTCTGATCGCATCGCATACACGATGACGAATACGAAGACCCAGAGCACGGCGAGAAAGCCGAACCGCAGAATGAGAAGAGTGAGTTCACTCATAGATCCCACCTGAACGGTTCTGCCGCGGGGGGCGGGCCGTCTGCCAGCGCGGGTGCGGAGGGCGATGGCGACGCTGGTGAGCCGGCGGCCGAAGCCGAGGCCGACTGCGCCAGCACCCGGAAGACGACCCGGGTGCGGCCGATCTGAATCACTGAATCGGGCTCGATGACGGCTCGTTTGAACGCCTGGCCGTTCAGCTGCGAACCGTTCGTCGAGTCGAGGTCTCGTGCTTCAGCACGTTTGCCATCCCACACCACCTCGATGTGTTTGCGCGAGATGCCGGTGTCTTCGACGGTGATGTCAGCATCGTGGCCTCGCCCGATGACCGTGCGCGACTGGGTGATGGGGTAGCGCTTGCCCGCGACGTCGAGCACGGGCATCCACGTCACGTCGCGCTGGATGGTCGAACTCTCGACCTCGAGCAGACCGGCGCTCAGCCGCGGCACCTCGGCGAGGGTCACACTGATACCGCCGGCGAACTGGAAGCTCTGCGCCGTGGCGTGCTTCTGAACGATCTGCACGAGGTCGTCGATGAGGGTGGCCCCGAGCGCGCTCATGCGCTCGAAGTCGCTTTGCCCGAGGTTCACGACGAAGCTGTTGGGAACCAGAATGCGCTCGCGCGAGACGACGGCGGCCTTCGTGTCGAGCTCGCGCTTCAGAGCGGAGCCGATCTCAACCGGCTGCAGCCCCGAGCGAAAAGTCTTGGCAAAGGCGCCGTTGACGGCACGTTCGAGACCCTTCTCGAAGTTGTCCAGTATTCCCACGCGTCTCCCATGTTCGGTGGGCGCAACAGATCGTCGCGCACACTCTGCAGGCATGAATGCTACGTCAGATGGTACCTGTCTGGGGTGTTAATGCCCTGCGGGGTGACATGCGAGGCGGTTTATTGGCCCGCTTTGCCGTGCAGTGTCGGGTGAACGCACTGCCCTCGGTTTTCACAAACCGCCCCAAGGGTGCTAACCTCGCTGAGTTGGCGCGAGTGGCGGAATTGGTAGACGCGCACGGTTCAGGTCCGTGTGTTCGTAAGGACGTGGGGGTTCAAGTCCCCCTTCGCGCACCAGCATTGAGAGGCTCATCTGCAGCACTGCTGCGGTGGGCCTCTCGTCATTTCGTCGAGAATATCGGTGGCGGCCCAGACCTGATTGCGCTTTCGATGCGTGACGTCATGAATGATTCCCGCGGCGACGAGACGCTTCAGGGCGGCGTAGGCGCTTGACCCTGATGCGCCCGTCAATCTCACGGCGTCGTCGGCCGAGATCAAGGCCGCTCGTGCCGCTCTCTCTGGCGCTACAACTCTATGATCGCGCGATCCCGACGTGGTCACGTGACGCCACAACCGGCAGGGGCATCCCCTTAAACGGGCATCCGGCCGTCATAGGGCCCGAAGAGTTACGAACGTACGGCGAAGTAGAAGAGAAACGCCCCGAATGCTGCGAACATGCCGCCGAACGCGGCAAGGGCGAGGCCCAGAGCGGTGAGCCCGGGAGCGAAGACGAGGCCCAGCACGGTGACGAGCAGGCCGAACGCAATGACGATCGAGCCGTAGGCCACGAGTGTGGCGTAGGCGGGGCGTCGGAGGGTCGAGGCGGGGTCGAGTTCGGTCATGACGCGAGCCTAGCCGCCCCGCGCCGCCGTGCCCCGCCCCGCGCCTGCAGGAATCAGAGTGTGAGGGCATCCACCGCGTCGAGAATGGCGGCGACCTCGGTGCGGGTGGTGTAGTCGACGTGAATGTCGGCGAATGAGACCACGCGGCCGGCATCGATGACGAGAACGGTGGGGAAGGGGATGTCGCCGGTCGCGTCGGCATTGCTGTCGGCCACGTCGAACCCGAGCGCGGTGTGGGCTGCGCGGGCATCGGCAGTGGGCTCGGTGACGATGCCAAGCTGACGCACGAGCACATTCGAGGCGTCAGAGAGCACGGGAAAGTCGAGTTCGGCACTCTCGGTGATGGCCTTCGAGCCGTCGGGGGTCTGGGGGCTGATGGCGATGAGCCGGACGCCCCGCTCACGCAGTGCGGGCAACAGGTCGCGCTGGTACGTCTGCAGGGTGATGTTGCAGTACGGGCACCAGGCTCCGCGGTAGAACACGAGCACGGCGGGGGTGCCGTCGAGCGACTCGGCCAGCGTGGTGGTGTCGCCCCCGGGGGTGAGCAGACGAGCATCCGGAACCGTATCTCCCACGGCGACGGTGCTGGCCGGGATGCCGTCGGTGGTGAGGGCTGCCTGCTCGGCGGCGAAGACCGCTGAGAGGTCGGGGCCGATCTGGGCCTCGAACCCGGTGTTGAATTCGGCGACCTGGGCGGCGATGCTGGCGGGGATGGTACTGGCTGGGGCGGTCTCGGTCGGGGCGGCAGCGTTGGTGGTCATGGGGTTCCTTCGGGGCACGGAGCTGGTGTGGGGATTCGAGGGTAATCCGGGCGGCCGCGTCAAGCCTGTGCGCACGTCACGGAACGTCACATAGCATCGAATGCGGTCGATTCGCGGTCGCAGAGAGCGGGAAAAACCTATGAAGAACCGCACAATCGGAGATGTCACGGTGAGTGCGATCGGGCTCGGCGGCATGCCGATGTCGATCGAGGGACGGCCTGACGAAGAGCGCTCGGTGGCGACGATCCATGCCGCGCTCGAGGCGGGTGTCACCCTCATCGACACGGCTGACGCGTACCACATGACCGCCGATGACGACGGGCACAACGAGTTGCTCATCGCGAAGGCGCTGAAGAGCTACGGCGGCGACACGTCGGGTGTTCTGGTGGCGACTAAAGGCGGGCACCTGCGCCCGGGTGATGGCAGCTGGACTCTCAACGGGCACCCCGACTACCTGAAGGAAGCGGCGAAGGCTTCGGCTTCACGGCTCGGCGTCGACAGCATCGGGCTGTACCAGCTTCACCGACCCGACCCCGCTGTGCCCTACGAAGAGTCGGTTGGGGCGCTGCGCGACCTACTCGACGAGGGCGTGATTCGCATGGCTGGCATTTCGAATGCTGATGTGAACCAGATTCGCCAGGCAAACGAGATTCTGGATGGTCGGCTGGTCTCAGTGCAGAACCAGTTCTCACCCAAATTCAGGTCGAGCCAGGGCGAACTCGAGCTCTGTGACGAACTGGGCCTCGCGTTTCTGCCGTGGAGCCCCCTCGGCGGCATCACGGGGGCGTCAGACCTGGGCGGTAAGGGCGATACGTTCGCGCGCATCGCCGGGGTGCACGGGGTGAGCCCGCAGGTGCTGTGCCTTGCATGGGAGCTGGCGTTGGCGCCGGTGGTGGTGCCGATTCCTGGCGCTTCACGGCCAGCGAGCATCCGCGACTCGGCAACGGCGGCCGACCTCGAGTTGACGGCCGACGAGGTTGCGGAGCTGTCGGGTCTGTAGAGCCGGGGTGAGGCGTGGGGTGCGCACGTGCGCGCCCCCGCCTCGCACGGGTGTCGGGGATGAGTGGTGCCGGTGCGAGACACGGCCAGTGTCAGTGGCTCGGGCGAAAATGATCCCATGATCAAATCTCACGTTCGCGCAGCGGTCGACACCGTCTCAGCCATGCTCAGGCCTGTGCCCATTGAACCTCTGTACCTTGTCAGGGGGTACTCTCCTGCGTTTCGGCGCATGGGCTTCGCCTACGCGCTTCTCGGGGTGAGCGGTGCGGTCATTCCGGTGATGTTGTTGTGGGGCAACTGGCTGGGCGTCGTGTCGCGACCGTGGTTCGGCCTGTTGCTTGCAACAGACCAGCTCCTGGTGGAGATCTCATTCATTGTGCTCGTTCTCAGCGCGCAGCGATTCATCTTCTTTCGCCCCAGGCTGATGGCCTCGGGGAGGGCGCAGCTGTGAGCCCGGCAGCACAGGCGGTGCTCGGCCTCCTCTCACTGATCGGTATTGTCTGTTTCTGGCGGGCGGCACTCTTCAGCAGGGCGGCGAGAGAGCTTCGGCGGGAGAGAAGCCGACGGCTGGGTGCGCTTCGTGCCCAATTGCCAGCAGGTGAGGGGGGCGAGGAGAGCCGGTTTCGACCGCACGCGCTTGAGCTTCTCACGCCCGGTGAGCTTCAGACGGTCGTGACAGAAGAGAGCGTCTCGGCCCGGTGGATCGGCAGCCGTTCGCTGGGTGACCTCAGCGACGTGCAGGCTCGAACCATGGCCAGCATGGCTCGCAGTCACGCGCGCCAGTGCGCCGCCGCCGGGCAGGTGCTGATCATCGCTGCGACGGTGGTGCTCGGCAGCTACCTGCCGGCCTGGGTTGCAAGTGTGGCCAGTTTCGACGGGTCGAATGAAGCCTCTGGCAGCTTCATCGGCCCGATTCTCGCCGTTGGTGGGCTGGCACTCGCAGTGGTGTTGGGGCTGAGGCTCGGCGATAGCGCCGAGCGGTCTCGCCGTGATGCTGCAGTGTTGGTTCGGGTTCACGTGCGTGGCGGGCCGGTCTCGGGCGAGACCGAGCTGAGGCGCACTGACCCGTCGGCCGCTGCAGGTTAGAGGAGCAGTGAGCGCAGCTGGTCGACGGAGTGCACGATGGCGATGGCGCCGGGGGCTTCGGCGGGAGAGCCGTACCCCCACTCCACCATGATGGGCGGGATGCCGTGCTCGGCGGCGCCCTCCATGTCGTGGATGCGGTCGCCCACGAGAACGAGATTCGACAGGTCGACGTTCAGCTCACGCAGCCGCAGGAGGGCCTCGGCGATGACGTCTCCCTTGGCGCTTCGGGTTTCGTCTTCGCTGGCTCCGGCGATGACCACGAAAGCGTGCTGAAGGCTCAGGTGCTCGAGAATGCGGTTTGCCTGCACCTCCGACTTCGAGGTGGTGACGGCCAGCGGAATGCCGGCTTTGAACAGAAACTTCACCAGCCCGACCATGCCCGGGAAAGTGACGGCGTCGTCTTGCGGGCCTTCGCTGGCCGCGAGATCGCGGTAGATGACGAGGGCCTGGTTGGCCTCAGCCTCGTTCATGTTGGCGACGAGCTCGAAGCCCTGCAGGATGGGCGGCCCGATGAACTGCATGAGATCGGCGGGGGCAGGAACCGGGCGGCCCAACGCGAGAAGCGTGCGTGAGAGGCGGCCGATGATGCCAGGGGCCGAGTCGGTGATCGTTCCGTCGAGGTCGAACAAGACGCACGACCAAGGTTTGTGGGGCGCGACCGCTGCGGTTGAAATCTCTTCAGTAGACATTGGGGCAATTCTAGGGTGCCGAGGATTACCTGCCCTGTCGGGGGCGTTTCGCGGCTCGCGCCGGGCGCCTGGGCGAACTACGATCGGTTCATAAACGATGACGCCCTGACCCCAGAGACCACGGCCCGGGATGCCCGACCCAGTGACGAAGAACCCCGAAAGCGGGTGACTCCGGGACGGGTGTTCGTGTTGGCGCTGGTGGTGGCCGCGGCGATTGTGGTCGCCACGGGCATCCTGCCCGCCCCCTCGTCGCTCGCCCTCGTCGAACGGGTGGGGCCGGTGCTCGGGTTTGTGGTGGCGATCACGATCGTCACCGAGCTGGCGTCGGAGGCCGGGCTGTTCGCGGTGCTCTCCGACCGGCTCGCTGGCTGGGGCAGACGACGGGTCTGGATGCTCTGGCTGTTCGTTCTCGCGCTCGCGACGCTCAGCACGATCTTCTTGTCGCTCGACACGACCGCCGTGCTCGTGACACCGGTGGTGGTGCTGCTGGCGTTGCACGCGGGCATACCGCCAGTGCCGTTCGCGCTGGCGACGGTGTGGCTCGCGAACACGGCCTCGCTGCTGCTGCCGGTGTCGAACCTGACGAACCTGCTGGCGGCGAGTGCGCTGCGGTTCGGCGGTCCGTTCGACTATGTGGCGCTGGTGTGGGCTCCGGCGCTGGTCGGGGTGCTGGTGCCGATCGTGATTCTGACGGGGGTGTTCTGGCGGCGGCTGGGCGGGGTTCGGGGGCGGTATGAGGTGCCGGAACGGGCATCCATCGCCGACCGGCGACTGCTCGTGGTGTCGGCTGTGGTGGTGGCGGTGCTACTTCCGCTGTTGGTGTCGGGGTTGCCGGTGTGGATTCCGGCGACGGCTGGCGCTGTGGTGCTGGTGGTGGCATTCGGGGTGCGGCGGCGGTCGTCGCTGAGTGTGCGGCTGGTGCCGTGGTCGGCCGTTGGTATCGCGGCGGGGCTGTTCGTGCTGGTCGAGGCGGCGCAGGTGCACGGGCTGTCAGGCGCCGTTGCGGCGGTCGCGGGGTCGGGTACGTCGTTGCCGGCGCTGCTGCAGCTCACGGGTGTGGGTGCAGTTGCGGCGAACGGGATCAACAATCTTCCGGCGTATCTGGTGATCGAGCCGGCGGCGGCGGGCGATCCGTTGCGGCTGGCTGCGCTGCTCATCGGCGTGAATCTCGGGCCGCTCGTCACGCCGTGGGCATCACTCGCGACCCTGCTGTGGCACCAACGTGTGACCTCCCTCGGCGTGAGCATCTCGTGGCCGCGCTTCGTCGTCTTCGGCCTCGCCGCCGTTCTCGTCACCCTGCCGCTCGCCGTGCTCGCCCTCTGGCTCTCGGCCGGCGCCCCCTGACCCCCTGCCCGCACCCGCCGCAAGGGCGGCGGCGAAAAAAATTCAGGGCGAACAAAAGAATTCAGAACAGGCGACTGTCGCTATCGTCGAGGCCGCGCATGGCGTCGTAGTCGAGCAGCAGGGTGCGAATGCCGCGGTCGTGAGCGAGGGTGCGCGCCTGGGGCTTGATCTCCTGTGCGGCGAAGATGCCGGTGACGGGGGCGAGGTGCGGGTCGCGGTTCATGAGTTCGAGGTAGCGGGTGAGCTGTTCGACGCCGTCGATGTCACCGCGGCGTTTGAGTTCGACGGCGACGGCAGCGCCTGTGGCGTCGCGCGCGAGAATGTCGACCGGGCCGATGGCGGTCATGTATTCGCGCCGCACGAGGGTGTGGCCTTCGCCGAGCAAGCCGATCTGCTCAGCGAGGAGCTTCTGCAGGTGGGCTTCGACGCCGTCTTTGACGAGACCCGGGTCGACCCCGAGGTCGTGCGACGTGTCGGTGAACACCTCGTGGATGGAGACCACGAGAAGATCGGCCGTTTTCGCGTGCGTGACCTTCCAGAGTTCTGTGATGCCCGTATCCAGCTGCTCCTGATCGGGCTCGAGAATCTGCAGGGTGCAGGGCGGGCTCATCCAGTTCAGGGGTTTGTACGATCCGCCGTCGGAGTGCACCAGAATGCTGCCGTCGTTCTTCAGCATGAGCAGGCGGGTGGCGAGGGGCAGGTGGGCGCTCAGCCGGCCCGCGTAGTCAACGGCACATTTCGCAATAACAAGTCGCACGGGCCTCAGTTTAACGGCGCGAGAACTTTCCGGTGCGCTCGCGGGCGGCGGGGGTGGCGAGGGCCGCGAGGATGAGCAGCGCGAGCACCACGTAGAGAGCGTTCAGAATGCCGAAGTGCTGGCCGAGAAAGCCGAGCAGCGGCGGGCCCGCCAAGAACGCGACGTAGCCGATGATGGCCACCGCGCTGACCCGGGCGGCGGCTTTCTGGGGGTCGTCGGCCGCGGCGGAGATGCCCACCGGAAACCCGAGCGATGCCCCGATACCCCACAGACCCGCGCCGACGAACGCCATCGGCAGGCTCGGCGACAGGATGAACAACAGCACTCCTATGGCACCGATCAGCGCCGACCAGCGCAGCACCGGCACGCGGCCCAGGCGGTCGAGCACGGGCCCGCCCGCCACGCGGCCGACGGTCATCGCGGTCACGAACACGCCGAACATGATGGCGCCGGTGGTGTTGTCTTGCCCATGGCCGTCGATCGTGGCGATGGCCACCCAGTCGTTCGCTGATCCTTCGGCGAAGGCCATACCGAGCAGAATGAGCCCGATGAGCAGCAGCCGCACGTCGGCCCAGACGGCGAGGCTCTCTCTGATGCGCGCCTTCAGCGGCAGTGCGGGCGCGAGAGGCTCGTCGGATTCGACGACGGCCGGCAGGTAGCGCACCACAACGACGGCGACGAGCAGAATCAGCACGGCGACCACGAGGAGGTGCACCGAGACGGGGATGCCGAGGGCCGATGCGGCGGCGCCGAGCCCTGCGCCAACGACGGTTCCGAGGCTGAAGAAGGCGTGCATGAGGGGCAGCAGTGTGCGCCCGATGGCCCGCTCTGCGCCGGCGCCTTCGAGGTTCATCATCACGTCGAGGGCGCCGTTGGCGAGGCCGAGAACGGCGAGAAAGAGCATGGCGAGACCGGGTGAGGGCAGCAGGGTGGCCGACAGACCGACGCCGGCGAGCGACAGACCGCTCACACAGAGGGCGAACAGGATGCCCCGGCGCGCCCCGATGCGGTTCAGGATGAGGGGCGCGGCGACGAGGCCCACCACTGATCCCGCAGAGAGGCAGAGGATCAGCAGGCCCACGGCCGCGGTGTCGAGGTGCAGCTGGTCACGCACGGCGGGCAGGCGCGAGATCCAGGAGGCCAGGGTGAGGCCGCTGAGGGTGAAGACGACGAAGACAGCGTTGCGCCAGGCCGTGAGGTTCGGGGCGACGGGTGCGCCGGGAACGACCGGCGACGAGCCGGTGTCGGTGGGGTGAGTCATGGGGGCCTCGACGCTGGGGGTGGGTGAGCTGGGGGCGAGAGTCGGGTGATTCGAACGACTCTGCCTGAGCATCCGGTACCGAATCGAATCGATTCGAATGTCTACGACTACGCTATGGGATGTGAGTGCAAACAATCAACCTCACCGTGGCCACCCGGCCCGCTCGACGCTTGCCGATGTGGCCAGGCTCGCCGGGGTGTCGGGGTCGACCGCGTCGATCGCGTTCAGTGGCGACGGCTCGATTTCGGCGGCCACGCGCGAGAAGGTGCTGAAGGCGGCGGCCGAGCTGAACTACTACGGGCCCGACCCGCGCGCGAAGTCGCTGCGGCAGGGCCGCTCAGGCATCGTGGGGGTGGTGCTCGAAGACCGCATCATCCACTCGTTTCGCGACCCGATGACCATTGCGGCGCTTGACGGCATCTCGCAGGAGATCGGCGAGGGCGGCGGAATGCTGCTGCTCACAGCCACGGGCGTTGGTGAGCCGAGCATCCAGACGGCCGTGTTCGACGCGGCGATCTTTCTCGGCTGCAGCCCGCATCTTGCCGGGTCGATCACGGTAATGCGGCAACGCAATGTTCCGATGGTGGCCATCGAGGGGCAGCATTTTGACGGTGTGGTGGCTGTTGACCTCGACAATCGAAAGGCCGCGGCCGTCATGGCGCAGCACGTGTACGACCTCGGGCACCGTCTGGTTGCGACCGTGACGCTGCCGCTGGATGCCCGGCGTGAGCTGCGCGCTCTCACCCCAGCCGACCTCGAGACGGCCACCACGGCGGTGTCGCGCGACCGGCTCGAGGGGGCCCGCGCGGTGTACCCGTCGGTGACCGGGTTCGTGACGTCGACCTCGTCGAGCGATGACGGTTTCGCGGCCGCCCTGCTGCTGCTCGATGTGGCTCCGGATGCCCGGCCCACCGCCATCATCGCCCAGAGCGACCTCATCGCGGTGGGCGTCATCCGCGCGGCAGAAGCTTTGGGGCTTTTGGTGCCGCACGATGTGACGGTGGTCGGGTTCGATGGTGCCCGCATCGAAGGATTCACCCACCACGACCTCACCACCATGGTTCAGCCGGCCACCGAGAAGGGCCGCGCGGCGGGGCGGGCGGTCACCGAGCTGCTGGCGGGCGAGGCGTCACCCGACGTGGCGTTCACGTGCCGGTTGCACGTGGGCGACACGGCTGCGCCGCCCACCGCGGTCGCGCGTTGACAACGGTAGTTACGAGCCGGTGAGTGCCGCCGAGGACTGCACGTCGCGCAGCTCGCCCCAGAGGGTCGCGGCCTGGGCACCGGTGGCGGTGGCCGTGATCTGCACGAGGTCGACGACGGGGCCGTTGGCGAGAAGGGCAAGGCGAACGCCCTGCATGAGGGTGCCGACGCGCGGGTCGGAGTAGCTGAACTCGATGCGGAAGCCGTCGGTGCCGAGCACGGGCAGCTCGTCACGGCCGAGTTCGACGACGCCGTCGATCAGCTGAACCTGCAGGGTGAGGGCGTCGATCGCGGTCTGGAGCGTGTAGTCGGCGTCGAAGCGGGTGACGGCGACGATGACGTTCGGGCGAAACTCGCCGTGCTCAGTCGCGCGGCCCGCCGCCAACACGGCACCGGAGGGTGAGAACGGCGCCCACGTGTCGGGAAGCTCGAGGCTGATCGACGGGAACGCCGGGGCCGCTTCGCTCGGAAACGTGAGGGTCGACGTCATGGAAAGCCTTTCGGGTGATCACGTTCGGGGCGGGCGGGTGGGTCAGAAGCCGAAGGAGTGGGCGACCGAGGCGACAGCGTCTTCGGGGCTGAAGGAGATGTCTTGCGAGAAGCCGCCACCGAGGCCGAATGCCACGCCGGCGTCGATCTTGAGGTGCACGTCGTTCCAGGTGGCCTGGCCGTCGAAGTTGGCGTGCGCACCGATGCCGGCGTACGCCTCGTAGCCGATCTTGTCGGTGACGCCTCCCACGCTGAGGGTTCCGTCGACCCCGCCTTTCAGGCCGGCGAACGCTTCGCCGCCCGCGTTCACACCCATGCCCTCGGGGCCGATGGTACCGCCCGCGTTGCCGTTCAGCGCGGCGCCGGCCAGCTCCTTCACGTCGAGGCCGACGCTGCTCTGGCCGACCTTCAGCGAGCCTGAGGCGTTCTGTTCGAAGCCGGCCATGCCGTCGGCTTTCGCGCCCGCCGTGTACTGGCCGTTGCTGTCGACGCCGGCGTGCGCGGTGGTGTCGCCTTTCGCGCCGAGAAACTGCTGCACAGACCCCGTGCCAGTGAGGTCGCCGTTTCTGAAGTTGCCGTGCAGCTCTTCGTTGGCGCCCCGGCCCCAGCCCGCCTTGGCGGTGTGCTCGGCCGCGCCGTTCGGGCCGTAGACGGTGTTCGCGTCGGCTGAGCCACCGTTTCGAATCGTGACCGATCCGCCGCCGAGCGCTCCGTTGCCTTCGACCCTGCCGTGCTCGCCGAACGCGACGGTGCCGGGGGTAAGTCCGTCGGGGCCGATGCCCGGTTTGCCGGTGATCGAGAAGGGCACGACCCCGCCGCCGGGAAGCGTGACGGTTCCGTGCGCTCCGGATGCCCCGCCGCCGCCCGAGCGCGCCGAGTCAGTCGACGCGGCGTTCTGCTCGTCGGCGTTCTTCGCGAGCCCCGTGCTGCCAAGCTGCAGGGCGCGCGCGGCTCGGTCGAGGGTTCTGGTGTGCGAACCATTCCAGGCGGCACGGAACTGCTGGGCATCCGGACCCTGCCAGGCCTGCGCCTGGTTCACGTGCGATGTCAGCGTGGAGGTGACGCGGTTGAGCTCGGCCGCTGCCTGGTCGAACTGCTTCGAAAGCTGCCGGAGCGCCTCGACGTCTGCCCCGTAGAACCCTCCGGCCACGGCCGACCCCCTCAGTGTGGTGCTGCCCTTCGGCGGAAAAGAAAGAGGGGCCCCCGAAAGGGCCCCTCGCGACGCGAATTACGCGTTCGACGTGGCTTCCTGGTCGGCCGCGTTCTTGGCCGACTTCTGCGATGCGTCTTCGAGAGCCGAGATGACCTGCTTCAGCGCGGCGGTGTGGGTGGTGTTCCACTCGCTGCGGAAGCCTTCAGCGTCGGGGCCCGTCCACTGCACGTTCTGCAGGGCGCTGGTGAGCGTGGTCAGAATCTGCTGAACCTGCTGCGACTGGGTGTTGAGCTGCTTGCTGAGTGAGCGAACCTGCTCGACGTCGAGACCCCATACGGCCATTGTGCTCTCCTTTGTTCACGCGACCCGGGAGATCCGGTTTCGCTACATTATCGTGAGGTTTCTCTCACGTTTCAACAGTATGGGCGCGGGGGCTTCTGGTCGATGGGGAGAACTCCCCATCAGCCCCATCGACTCCCTCAGCCGTTCGGCTGCGCCAGCTGAACCTTTGTGACGCGGCCCTGTTGCACGACGAACCCACGGCCGGGCGGAAACTCTGCGCGTTTGAAGCGACCGAGCGAGGTGCCGAGCAGGCTGTCACCGTCGAGCTCGCCGGGAACGAGCAGCAGCCCGCGCTTCGAGTTCTTGAACGGGCCGGCCAACGTCCACGCCTGCGACCAGGTAGAAGTCTCGCTCTCGCCGATGACAAACACGTCGTCGCGGAGCGCGCGTTTCACGAGCCGGTCGACGTCGTTTTCGAGCGGAGAACCGTTCAGTTCCCCGATGTTCTCGATGAACAGTACGAAGTCGTCGGCCGTGAGCGTGCCCGCGTCGAGCTGGTTGTGCACGTCGTCGACGAACGCAGCGAGCTCGGCCGGCTCTGACAGGGTGAGGGCCCAGAGAGGTAGCGGGGTCAGCGTGGTGCGTCGCGGTGAGATGTGCACGAGCTTCGTGCCGGGCCTGGTTCGATGAAGGGCCGTGGCCAGCGTGGCGAGCGCGGTCGAACGGCCGCTGCCCGTCGACCCGGCCACGAGAAAGGCGCCTCGGGTAGCCACGCCGAACGGCGCGAGGTCTTCGTCGCGGAGCCCCAGCGTCGGCACGCCACCGGCCGCCGTCGCCGGCAGCTGCGACAGTGCGATGGCTTCGGGCAGCCGCCTGATCGGTAGAGCGGGCACGACGCCCTGGCGACGCATCGACTCGGCGAGTTTCGTTATCTCGCGGGCCTGGATGGCCGTGTTCGAGTCGCCCCCGAGCACCGCTATCTGCACCTCATTGCCGCCCATCAGCCCGCGCCCGGGAGGCGACACCGCACTGAGTGCGTCTTTCGGCGCATTCACGAGCGAGTAGTCATCGTCGCTGGCCATACGCAGCACGATGCGGCGCTGGATGGTCGAACCGATCGAAGCCGGAACCGCGTTCGGCCGGTCTCCCGTGACCACGATGTGTACGCCCACCTGGCGGCCGTCGGTGGCAATCTGCGAGAACACGGTGAACCAGGCGGAGTGTCCGCCGAATTCGTACTGCTCGCGAAAGGCGCCGATGCCGTCGATGAGCACCAGGATGCGCGGTTCGAGGGGCGCCTCGGCCATGCGGCGGTATTCGCCGATGCTGCCGGCTCGCACGGCCGAATAGCGGGCGGAACGGTCATCCACCAGGTCACGCAGCATGCGCAGCAACCGAATGACACGTTCGTGGTCGTCGCCGGAGATGATGGCGCCCACGTGCGGCAGTTCTTCGAGCATGCTGAGGCCGGCCGAGCCGAAGTCGACGCCGTAGACGTGCACTGGGCCGCCGCGGGGAGTGACGGCCGCGGCCACCGCGATGCTCCGGAGCGTTGCGCTCTTGCCAGAGCCGCCCGTGCCGTAGACGGCCATGTTGCCGTCGCGGTCGGGCTCGTAGAAGACGGTCGGCTGGGCCTGGTTCTCTGGCTCGTCGATGACGCCCAGCAGCAGGCGCTCATCGGTGCGCGGGTTCGGCAGCAGCGAGAAGTCGTACACCGGTGCGAGCTCGTCGAGCCACGGTTTGCGAGGGTTCGGGATGCGCGCGACCTCGGCCGCACCGCGAATCGAGGTCACCAGGCGAGTGATGTCGTTCGGGCCCTGGTCGGTGAGCGGAGCGGCTTCACCCTCGGGGGCCTCCCACGCAGCGCCCGAGCCGAAGTTCAGTTCGACGATGTCGATGCGTGGGGTGGGCGGTTCGCTCGTCGTGAATCCGCCCGCGTAGCCCGTCTGGAACGACGCGATACGGCCGGGCCCCGTCTTGGCCGCACCCCGCCCGGGAATGGACTGGTCGAAATATGCCGCACTGGGAATACCAAGAATGTCGGTCGAGTCGTCGGCGTCGGCCATGCGGAGCGCGATGCGAAGGTTGGTGTTCGCGCGCAGGTTGTCTTTGATCACGCCGGCGGGCCGCTGGGTGGCCAGAATGAGGTGCAGGCCGAGAGAACGGCCGCGCTGGGCAACGTCGACGACACCGTCGACGAACTCGGGCACCTCGTTCACGAGGGCGGCGAACTCGTCGACCACGATGAGCAGGCTCGGTGGGGTGTCGGGGTCGCCGGTCTTCTCGAGCGACGCGAGGTCTTTCGCCTTCTTGCGATTCAGCAGGTGCTCGCGATAGCGCAACTCGGCGCGCAGCGACGTGAGCGCCCGGCGCACGAGGCGTGGGGAGAGGTCGGTGACGAGCCCCACGGTGTGCGGCAGCGCCACGCAGTCGGCGAAGGCGGCGCCGCCCTTGTAGTCGACGAACAGAAAGGTCGCCCGGTCGGGGCTGTGCGCCGCGGCCATACCGAGCACCCACGACTGCAGAAACTCGCTCTTGCCGGCGCCGGTCGTGCCGCCGACGAGGGCATGAGGGCCTTGGCTGCGGATGTCCAGATAGAACGGTTCTGTGCCGGTGTGGCCGACCAGCGCACGAAGGGTTCCTTCGGTGCGGCGACGCACGTGCGGGCCGCCATCACGACGGCTGATGGAGTTGCTCTCCCGCCAGCGGTCGAGTACAGCATCCGGTGACCCGGCGAGCTCGGGGCCCGCGAGGCTCAGATACGAGACCGACTGCGGGAGATCGGAGGCGTCGTCGATGGGGGCTCCCACATCGACGACCGGTGCGAGCTGCTTGGCGAAACGGTGCGCGGCGGGGGCGTCGAGGCTTTCGCAGGCGACGGGGTAGGTGTGCTCGCCGAGGCGCACCTGGCCGGCGGTGGCGTTCGCGGGGTCGGCGTCGAGGCTGACGAAGCTGCGGCAGGCGGCGGGCAGTTGTGCGATGGTGGGGGCCGACCAGAGCACGTGGATGTTCGCGTCGGCGCCGCGCTCGACCAAGCGGTTGAGGCGGCCGCGGTCGACCGGTGCGTCGTCTTCGACCACGAGAACGACGGCCGGGGTCAGGGCCGGCAGCCTCTCTTCTCTCTTCGACTTGGGGCCCGGAGTCTCGAGGGCTCCGCGCGGGGAGACGGCGTTGTCGGTGCGCTGGGCCACCAGTTCTTCGAGGCGGGCAAGAAGGGCCAGGCCGCTGCCGGGGTTGTCGGAGAGGTGGTCGCCGGCGAGCGGGCTGTGCGGGGAGGAGGTGTGCGGCAGCCACTGCAGCCACTCCCAGGTGGGGCGCGAGGTGGGCGATACGAGGGCGCAGACGACCAATTCGGCGGGGGAGTGCAGACCAGCGAGCTGCGCGACGATGCCGCGGCTGACGCCCTGACGCGCTTCGGTGGGCCCCGCCACACCGAGGGCGCCAGAGCTTCGGAGGTCGACTACGACGGGCACCCCATCGATACGCGAGAAGCGGTCGGCCACCTCTTCGACCTGCGCCCAGTACTCGGGCAGCGTGTCGTTCGCGGTGGGCAGGCCCACGCGGTCGCGGCTGTGTGCCTGGCCGATTCCGAGCCGCACGGTGAGAAAGGCGTCGTGCTCGGGGCGGTGGGTGAACAGCAGCGGGTCGAGCCGGTGCGCGGCCTCGACGGTGTCGGCGACGGAGGGCGTCTCGCCGAGCCGCACGGCACGCTGGATGCGCTGGCGATCGTGCAGCCGGGTCACGAAGGCGTCGAGCGAGAGCGTGAACTGGCGGATTGCGTCGCGTAGCTGCCGCCGGGTGGTGATCTTGTGGTCGATGTAGGTACCGATCATCAACAGTGGGCTCAGGGCGATGAACACCACGCTCAGCACAGAGTTGGTGAAGATGAAGAGCACCTGTCTCTTATACACATCT
>NZ_JASJXO010000019.1:0-62514 GCF_035018625.1 Subtercola sp. RTI3
ACTGCCATCCGTCAGGCCCTGTTCGACGTGCGGGAAGTTCGACGGGATCAGAACCCCATTGATCGACACCCCCGACCGCACCGACTTGCCGAGCTTCAGCCAGTTGTTCGCGGTATGCCCTGCCCCGCCCGTTACCGCGGCGACCAGCTTCGGGACCGTCGTGAAGTTCTGTGCCCGTGACAGCGACCCATCCCCGAGCTCCGCACGGGACCTCTCAGCCACCTCCCCCGCCAACCGCACACGCAACCCATCCACTAACCGGCCCAGCTTCTCTGCGTCTGCGATCCGCGACAACAACACATCATCGGCAAGCCCGAAGGGCGCGGCAGCCCCACACCACGACGAAAGCGAATCCACAAGGGACTCGTACGCCGGGTCAGAAGGTAGGGCCGATTCGTTCATGACCCAAGTCAACCACCAACCACTGACATTCACTCAACAAATATGGCCCAAATCGACCCCTACACGAAAGAATCTCAAAAAACTTTTCGAGACACCTTTTCGAGCACATCGAGAGCAGCCCCATCTCAGAGAACGCGCTTGAAGAACACTGCGTCAGCACTCCACTCGACCTCGCGAAACCCACATTTAAGCAGCACGTTCTGCGAGCGCACATTTTCCACGGCGGTATCAGCACGCACGATCAACGCGCCCGCACGCCGAGCGATTTCGATGACGGCGAGAAGCGCCTCAGTAGCGAAGCCATGGCCCCGGGCATCCGGAATCAGCCCGTAGCCAACCTCGACGGTACCGTCGGCATCAGGTCGGCCGGTGAAGCCCAATCCCCCGATGGCGAGCCCATCAGAGCGCCGCCGCACGATATAGGGCCCGAACGGAGCCGGATCGCCGTTTTCGCGGAAATCTGCGATGAATCGGGGCAGAATGGCCAGCTCATCAACGAAGGGGTAACCCGGCGCCCAGTTGTCGCTGGCCGAGGGAGTCTGCGCCAGCACGCGCTCAGCCTCGGCAAGCGTGTAGCTCTGCACAATGAGACGCTCGGTCGACTTATCCACAGCTTTCACTATCGCACGACGGGGCCGAGAGCGGCCTCCACTAGCGTGGAGCCATGCATCAGAACTCGTCGCTCTCGGCCCACGTTTCGCGCACCATTGTCACGAACGCTTACGTGGTGACGGTCGACGCGGCTGACACCGAGTACCCGAGCGGCTTTGTTGTCATCGATGGCAAGGTAGTCGTCGCCGTGGGCCCAGGCCAGGCCCCTGCCTGGGCGTTTTCGGGCTCACCCGCTCCCGCAATCGCGGCGCGAGACGGCGCGGCCGGCGCGGTCGATTCAGGCACAGGAACGGGCACCAGCACCAGCACCGTCCCCGTAAATTCGACACCGCACGATTCCAGGCGCGCGACCGTCACGGTCGTCGACGCCGGCGGCCACTTAGTGACGCCCGGGCTTATCAACACCCACCATCACCTGTACCAGTGGCTCACTCGAGGGTACGCTCAAGACTCGATTCTGTTCGACTGGCTCGTTTCGCTGTATCCGCTATGGTCGGCCATCGACGCAGATCTGGTCGAGGCCGGGGCTCTCGGCGCCATGGCTGTGGCTGCGAAATCCGGATGCACCACCGTCGCCGACCACCACTACGTGTTTCCCAGCGGGTCTGGCGACATTCTCGGCGGAATCGTTCGGGCGGCTTCAGAGCTGGGTGTTCGCATCCACGCCACTCGTGGCTCGATGGATCTGGGTCGTTCGCAGGGCGGCCTGCCCCCAGATTTCGCCGTGGAGACGATCGACGCCATTCTCGCGGCGAGCGACCAGGCCATCGACCAGTATCACGACGCGAGCCCCGGGGCGATGGCGCAGATCGCGCTTGCCCCGTGTTCGCCCTTCTCTGTGACGGCCGACCTCCTCACCGAGTCGGCCGCTCTGGGCCGGGTCCGGGGAGTTCGCCTGCACACGCACGGCTCCGAAACGGTGGAAGAAGACGCTTTCTGCCAGACGAAGTTCGGCAAGACGCCCACACAGTACCTCGAAGACCTGGGGTGGCTGGGCAACGACGTGTGGATGGCTCATTGCGTACACCTCGACGAGCACGCGATTGGCCGGTTTGCGGCCACAGGCACGTCTGTGGCGCACTGCCCCTCGTCGAACGCGCGCCTGGCCGCCGGCATAGCCCCGGTACCTGGCATGCTCGACGCAGGAATCAGCGTCGGGCTCGGCGTTGACGGTGCAGCGTCGAACGAGTCTGGCCAGCTCGGCACAGAGATTCGCATGGCTGTGCTGATGAACCGGCTGCGCGCGGGAGCCGACGGTATGCCCGGTCGCCGCGCCATTCGCATGGCGACCATGGGCGGCGCCACGACACTGGGCCGCGATCATGAGCTCGGGTCGATCGAACCCGGCAAGCTTGCCGATCTCGCGGTGTGGAAGATCGACGGAGTCGAGCACGCAGGCATTCTCGACCCGGTTGCCGCGCTCACCCTCGGCTCGTTGCCTCCGCTCGCCCTGCTCCTTGTCAATGGCGAAAGGGTCGTCGAGAACGGTGTGCTCACGCGCGTCGACGAACGAGTCGTCGCGAATGCCGTGGCCAAGGCCTCGACCACCTTGCAGAGGCGGTGAACGAAACGGTGGGCGAGGAGCCGAAAGGCGCTACGCCCGCCCAGCCACCTTCTCGGTGAGGCCGAGCCGCACAGTGGGCCATTCGCCCTCGATTATTGAAAACACAACAGTGTCACGCAGGGTGCCGTCACGCCAGATGTCGTTGTTGCGCAGAACCCCGTCTTGTTTGGCACCGAGCCGGGCGATCGCCGCTCGCGACTGGCTGTTGTGCCAGTGGGTGCGAAACTCAACGGCGATGCAGCCGAGAGTCTCGAAGGCGTGAGTGAGCTGCAAGAGCTTCGCCTCGGTGTTCAGGCCGGTGCGCTGCGAGCTGCGACCGAGCCAGGTCGAGCCGATTTCGAGCTTTCGGTTGTCGGCCCGAATGTTCAGGTACGACGTCATTCCCACGACTCGGTTGGTGTCATGTCGGCGAACGGCCCACGGTACCCACTGACCCGCCGCGCTCAGGTCGAGCCGGTGTTGAACGGCGTCGGCCATTTCGTCGGGCGAAGGAATGCGGGTGTACCACGTTCGCCACAGTTCACCTTCAGCGACGGCCTCGGAGAGGTCGGGCACGTGCTCGAGCGAGAGCGGCTCGAGGGTGAGACGTTCACCCACGAGAGTGGGAACAGCGGCGAAATCGGGCAGCGGAGAATTCATGATCCGACCCTACCGAAGCTCCAACGCGGGCGACACCGATCTGAGGCACTAGCGTCAGTCGCCCCCGCGTCAGGCTCCGAGCACCGCCCAGCCGTGCGCAGGAACCGTGACAGTGACGGCATCAGTGGGAGCTGTCGCCGCGGCGCCCCCGCCTGACGAGACCCGGGCTGACCCCGCCAGCACATCGAACGCTCCCCCGCCACGACCCCTTTCGAACGTCTCGTCTCGGTCACCCACGTTGAGCGCAACCACCAGCGAGTCAGCACCCGACCGCACCTCGTACACGTAGAAGGTGTTCGTCAGGGCAATCGTGGTCGACTGCGCCCGGTGAAGCCACGGGTGTCTCCGGCGCAAGCCGATCAGGTTCTGATGGAGTCGGTAGGTGTTCCACCCGTCAGCAGGCAGGGCCGCATGCCCGTCGGCCGGGAATCCCGGACGAATCGCGTCATCACCACCGACCCGCTCCTCTTTGAGACCAGTGAACCCTTGCTCGTCGCCGTAGTAGATGGTGGGGGTGCCGCCGACCGTGAGCAGAATGACGTGAGCGTGCTCGCGGTGCCGCGGGTCATCCAGAACCGTTGCGAGCCGGCTCACGTCGTGGTTGCCTACAAAAGTGACGGGCGTAAAACTGCTCAGAAACGCGTTGTGGCGGTCAAGCGCTGCTGCGAGTTCGAAGAAGTTCGCATCGGAGATAGAGCTCCAGATGGCCTTCCACAACTCGTACTGGGTGAGCGAATCGAGGGTGCCCTCAGCAACACTGTCGGCATAGTCGCCGTGAATCACCTCGCCGAAAATATAGACGTCAGGGTGCGTGGCGCGAACCCTGGGCAGCACTGTCGCCCAGAACGCTGAAGGCACGGCATAGGCGGCATCGAGGCGCCAGCCGTCGACGCCGCGATCGAGCCAGTACGTCATCACGTGGGTCACGAAGTCGGCAACGGCAGGTTCATCATGGTTCAGGGCGACCAAGGCGTCGTGCCCCTCGAAGTTCTCGAACACGGGGTCACCCGAAGGCCCGCGGCCCGTGAGCCGAAACCACCGCAACGGCGACTCACCAGAACCAGCACCACTGGCAACAACTCGCTCAAACGGGCCGAACTCACGCCCCACGTGGTTGAACACGCCGTCGAGCACCACCCGCAGGCCTCGCTCGTGCGCCGCACCGATCAGTGCAGCAAAGTCACCTTCGTCACCGAGTCGAGGGTCGATGCGAAAGAAGTCGACGGTGTCGTATCCGTGGGTCTGCGATGCGAATAGCGGGCCCAAGGCGATGCCCGACACACCAAGTTCGACCGCGTAGTCGAGCCACCCGATGATGCGCCCGAGCCGGTGCTCGACGGGCCTGTCGATCGAACGATCGCCGGGGTCGATGTCGGCCCCGACGAATCCGAGCGGGTAGAGCTGCCAGAACACGGCGTGCTCGACCCACGCTGGTTCACTCATCAGCTGAGCGCTTCGTCAGAGTCGGGCGCTACAGGAGTCACCGGCGACCCCACGTCGATCAGCACCTTGCCCACAACCGCATCTTCGACAGCCCGGTGCGCAGCCGCCGTCTCGGCCAGCGGGTACCGGATGACCGGCAATCCATTCTCGGCACCCACCTCGAGGGCGCCGTCGGCTGCCGCAGCCCCGACCGCCCTGACCGCGTTGCCCTTCTCGACCTCACTCGTCGTGTAGGTGAGCACGAACTGGTACCGCACGTTCTTGGTCATGCTCGCGCGAACGGGCACCAACACCTCGTCGGGCTCACCGGAAGCGTAGAGGGCAATCGTTCCGCCGGTGGAGATCATCTGTACGTCGTCGGCAAGGTTCGCATTCGGGTTCACCTCGACGATGATGGCGACACCGTGGGGCGCGATCGCCGCAACCCTCTCGACGACGTTCTCGCTGCGGTAGTCGATGACGTGGTGGGCACCCGCCGCATGGGCGAGTTCTGCCTTGGCGGGGCCGCTCACCGTCGTGATCACGGTTGCGCCAGCCCACACAGCCAGTTGAATGGCTGCGTGGCCGACGGCACCCGCGCCCCCAGCAACAAGCACGACGATCCCGGCGAGCGACCCAGGAGCGAGTCGATCGGGTCCGGTCTCGCGCGAGGTGAGAGCACGGTGGGCGGTGAGGGCGGGAATTCCGAGTGACGCACCGACATCGTATGAGACGCCCGCCGGCAGAGCGTTGACGAGGTGTTCGGGCAGAACCGTGAACTGCTGCGCGGTTCCGGTGGCCCGCTGATACGCAGTGTCGCGCACCCACACCTTGTCGCCCACTGAGAAACGGGTGACCGCGCTACCCACCGCATCCACGACGCCGGCACCGTCTTGATTCGGCACCTGCTCGTGCTCGAGCTCGCGCGTCACGCCGTTGCCGGACCGCGACTTCCAGTCGGTCGGGTTGACACCAGACACACAGATGCGAACTCGCACGTCGGCCGGGCCGACGACGCCTGGCTCACGATCGACCAGTTCGAGTACCTCCGGCGAACCGGTACGAGTGTAGATGATGGCTTTCATGGGGCCGCCTTTCTCGCGGAGCTTGTTTCAGCGCTTGCCGCCGAATTTTCGTCGTCTGGCCTGCGCGGCGTTCGCCTGGTCAGACTGTTTCTTCTTGCGGGCCGCGGCCGCGCCTGACGCGCCCCCGCCAGACTTACCGGCACCAGAACCGCGCTTGCCCGCGGCAGCATCTTCGGCGGCCTGGGCCGCGCGCGCTTTCGCTTTGGCCTTCGCCACTGGCCCGATCTTCTTGACCGCAACCTGGCCTTGCTCGCCGTCGCGGCCCCCGCTGATGACCGCGGTCGTGTCGAGGGCATCGCGCGAGCTCGTCGCTGACCGGCCGCGCACAATTCCGATGAACTCCGCAACCTGTGGCGACGGGTTTCCGGCCACCCAGGCCAATGCGATCTGGGTCTCGGCAACGTCGGTCACGGGCCGGTACACCACGTCTTTGCGCGTGTGCATGCGGGCAAGCGACTGGGGAACAATGACAACACCCACGCCGGCCGCAACCTGTTCCACGGCGTCGTCGAGGCTCTGGATGCCCCGCAGCGGCCTGCGCGAACCATCCTGCAGCTCGGCCGCGACGTCGCGCCACTCCGGCACGTCGTCAGGGTTCTGCAGCAGATGCTCATCGGCCAGGTCAGACACCGTCACCTCGTCGACCGCTGCGACAGCGTGGTCGCGAGACACCATGACAACCTGAACCTCCTGGTACAGGTTGATCACGCTGAGTGCCTCAGCATCGATCGGCAACCGCACAAAACTCACGTCAGCACTCACCTCAGCGATGACGTCGTCGTCAGCAACGCCAGCCCCGAGCACCGCCGTCTGCAGCCCCGGTTCACTGCGGAACACGCTCAGCGGAACATCGGGGTGGCGCTCCTGCCAGAGCCTGGTCCACTTCGTCACCGTCACCCCGACGGCGAAGGCGATACGAAAGGGCGGAACCTCGTCGAACGGGTTGTCGCTCATGCCGGCCCCGATCATCTTGTCGCCGCGCACTCTGCACCGCTCGAACTTCGCCAAGCGATATTTGCCGCGCGCCACTCGACGCGCGATATTACCGCTCAATGCTTCAGGATACGCTGGCCTCATGACCGCGCAGAAATCGCCCCAGACAATGAAACCCGAAACCGCCGCAAAAAAGCTGGGCATCTACCTGCCCGCAGCGCCGGCCGAGTTTCACGGCGTCGACGTGACACGGGCCGAATTGAACGCCCTGCTCGAGAGCCCTCCCGAGTGGCTCGTCGAGTTGCGCCTGAACGGGCCGCACCCCCGGCAGGAAGTCGCGCGCAAGCTCGGCATCTCGATCTCGGGCCTCACGAGGGCCGGAGTAGACGACCCATTCACGACGGCGGAGATCAAGGCGCTGCTCGCCGCCCCGCCCGAGTGGCTCGTCGTCGAACGCGCCCGCCAGGCCGGAGTACACGAGGAGAACGCGCGCATCAAGACCGAGCGCGCCGAGAAGCTGGCCGCCAAAGAGCGCGCCGAACGCCACGCCCGCACGAACCCCAATGCCGTTGCTCCCAAGAGCCCGGCCGCAGCCAAGAAGAAGCGCTGACCCCACCGCCCACCGCTGAGACCGGAGCCATGACCTCGACACCGCCTCGCGCCGCCGACCTCCGTCGCTGGCGTCAGTACATGGCCGACGAGCAGGCCGAAGCCTCTGTCTACCGCGATCTCGCCGAGCGTCGCACCGGCGAAGAGCGCGCCATTCTGCTGGCCCTCGCCGAGGCCGAGGCCCGACACGAGTCGCATTGGCGTGAGCTGCTCGGTGACAACGTGGGCCGCGCGCACCGGGGCGACGTGCGTACGCGCGTGCTCGGTTTTCTGGCCCGGCGCTTCGGGTCTGTGTTCGTTCTCGCTCTCGCGCAGCGGGCCGAGACCCGCTCGCCGTATGCCACCGATTCCGACGCCACCGCGGCGATGGCAGCCGACGAGCAGGTGCACGCCGAAGTGGTTCGCGGGCTCGCCGCGCGCGGCCGCAACCGCCTCTCGGGCACCTTTCGCGCCGCAGTGTTCGGGGCCAATGACGGCCTGGTGAGCAACCTGGCCCTGGTCATCGGAATCTCCGCCAGCGGCGTTCCCAACTCCGTCGTACTCGTCACCGGCCTCGCCGGCCTCCTCGCCGGCGCCCTCTCGATGGGAGCAGGCGAGTACGTCTCCGTGCGTTCGCAGCGCGAGCTGCTCGAGGCCTCCACCCCCAGCCCCGAAGCCACCCAGGCTGTGCCGCACCTCGACGTGAACGCGAACGAACTCGCGCTCGTGTACCGCGCCAGGGGCATGTCACCCGACGAAGCCGAGGCCCACGCCCGCGAGGTGCTGAACCACCCTGCGGCTCTGGATGCCCTCCCACCCGTTCCCGCCCTCGCGACGTCTGCAACCTCAGACATCGTCGCGGAGGCCGCAGTGTCCTCCGTCGCCGACCCTGCCGCCCACGAAGAGGTCGACGAGCACGAAGCCGTCGGAACCGGCCTCAGCGCAGCCATCTCGAGTTTCTGCTTCTTCGCCTCGGGCGCCGTGATTCCTGTGCTGCCCTACCTGTTCGGCCTGCAGGGCCTGCCCGCGCTGATCGTGGCGGCAGTGCTGGTGGGCATCGCGTTGCTCGGCACCGGGGCCATTGTGGGCATCCTGTCGGGAGGCCCGCCGCTTCGGCGAGCACTTCGCCAGCTGCTCATCGGCTATGGCGCCGCAGCCGTCACCTACCTGCTCGGCCTGCTCTTCGGCAGCGCGTAACCCGCACCGCCCCGCGTATCACGGCCGCATCACATCGAGCATGAACCCGCTCACCCGAGTTTCGAGCCCCATCACCTTCTCTGCCAGAACACTCTCGGGGTCTGAGTAGTACGACGCCTGCGGCACGTCGACTCGAATGTTGCCCGAACACCCCAGGTTGGCACAGATGTACGTGCCCACGGTGTTGCCGTTCATGCCCGCCTCACCTGCGCGCCTGGCGCTGAACAGCGAGACGCCGTGCTCGGTGTGGGTTGCCCGGCAGAGCTGGCACATCATCATGCGTCGCTTCGACAGGGGCCCGTCTGCTTCGCGAACGACGATGCCCATCGGCTTCTCCCCCTGCCACCGGATGATGTACCCCAGGTGAGGCGAATGCGAGTCGCGCCAGCCCAGGTAGTCGAGGTTCTCCCAGTCGAGTTCGACGAAATTCGAGGGCAGCACCAGGTTTGCAGCCTCGGTTGCCGACCCGTTGACAAGCGAATGCCGTATCTCGATGCCGGTCATTCTCTTCACTCACACACTCCCTTGCATCCGAGCTTCCAGCCTAAACCTGCGTCGTGCGCGGGGCACCCGAGAGCGGCCGGGTCAGGTTCAACTCACGAATGAGGCTCGCCGCGTCGTAGGGCCCGTGGTGCCGCTTGCCGTCGATGAAGAAGGTCGGTGTCGAGTGCACGTCCATCAGGTCGGCGTCGATCGTGTCGTCACGCACGCGATTCACCACGTCGCTTGAGCGCATGTCTTCTTCGAATCGGTCGAGATCGAGCCCGAGGGCGGCCGCGTAGCCGAGCAGGTCGTCGAACTCGAGTTCGTCTTGATTCTCGAACATCACAGGCGACAGATCGAAGAACCGCCCCTGCAGCGCTGCGGCCTCGCTGGCGCGCGCCGCGAGGAGCGCGTGCGGGTGAACCCGAGTGAGCGGCAAGTGTCTCCAGACATACCGGAGGTCATCGCCGAAGTGCGCGCGAACCTCATCGATCGACCCCGTTGCCTTCGAACAGAAGGGGCACTCGAAGTCGCCGTATTCGACCAGCGTGAGCGGGGCATCCAGCGGCCCTTTGATGTGGTCGCGCCGAGGGTCGACGGGTCTGGCGAGCACCTGGCTCATGCGCGACGGAGGCTGCACCCTGTCGACGATTCTGAACACCGCCCAGCCGAGCAGAAAGGCGATGAGCGACGCCGCGAGCACGCCGACGCGCGCTTCGTCTTGCTGCTGCGGATCGGTGATGGCAAGATCGATGATGAACAGCGAGATAGTGAACCCGATGCCTGAGAGCGCGGCCCCGCCGGCCACTCGGCCCAGGGTGAGACCGGGCGCGAGTACGCCGAGTTTCAGTACCTTGATGAGAGCCGTGATTCCGGTGATGCCCACGAGCTTGCCGATGACGAGCCCCGCCACCACACCCCAGGTGAGGGGTGACCGGATGGCCGCCGCCAGCGTCTCGCCGGTGAGATGAACCCCGGCGTTGGCCAGCGCGAACACCGGCAGAATGATGAAGCTCGTGTAGGGCGAGTAGAGCGTGTGCAGCCGATCGTTCACCGAGACAGACCCGAGCAGGCCCCTGACGGCAGCCTGCGCGTATGCGGGGTTCGGCGATTGGCGGAACGCCCGGCTGAGAGCCGCCGCGTTCTCAACTTCGCGCCGCCGCGGCGCGTAGACCGGAATCGCCAGCGCAATGGCGACTCCAGCCAGGGTGGGTTGCACGCCAGAGGCATACAGCGCGACCCACACGACGATGGAGAACACCACGTAGGCCGGCCCCTGGCCGAGTCGCAGGTACCTCAGAGACCAGATGACAGCCAGCCCGAGCACGGCCACGACCAGCGGAACTATGTCGAGGTGCCCGGTGTAGAAGATGGCAATGACCGCGAGCGCACCGACGTCGTCGACAACGGCGAGTGCGAGGAGAAAGATGCGCAGATGCCCGGGCAGCCGGGGCCCGACGATGGCGAGGGCCCCGAGCAGAAATGCCGTGTCGCTCGAGATGACGACTCCCCACGCGTGGGCCGTCTCACCGCTCGGGTTGATGGCCAGAAAGATCACGGCGGGAATCGCCAGACCCGCTATGGCGGCAGCCACGGGCACCACCGCACGCGACCAGTCGCTGAGCTCCCCCAGCGCGAATTCACGTTTCACCTCGAGCCCCACAACGAAGAAGAACAGCGTCATCAGCGCTTCGTTGACCACCGACCGAAAGTCGAGTTCGAGCGACGAGCCGCCGATACGCAGCGAGATGGTCGAGTGCCAGAAGGAGTCGTACGTGCTGCCGCCCGGCCAGTTCGCCCACACCAGCGCCGCGACGGTGGCGATGAGCAGCAGCGCCGCGGCCGTCTTCTCGGTGTCAGAGAAGCCTCTCCGTTGATTCAGCTTCTCTCGAAGCCGGGGAAAGAACGGCGCGCGATCACCCTCAGTGACCTCGGGGCTCTCTGCGCCAGCCGTCATCGGTCAGTGCCTCTGCCCGCGCCCGCCGCCGCCTCGGCCGACGCCAGGCGCCGTACTGCCTCTGTCAGCACCTCCGCCGAGCACGCCAGGTTCAGCCGCGCGAACCCCCTGCCCGGCGAGCCGAACGAGGGGCCCGGGTTCAGAGCAACCGCTGCCTCCTCGAGCGCCCGGATGCTCGGGTCGTCGCCCCAGGCGAGAGCCCTGAAGTCGAGCCACGCCAGGTAGCTCGCCTGCGGGCGACGAAACCGCACTTCGGGCAGGTGTTCGGCGAGCAACTCTTCGAGCAGGTCGGCGCTCCGACCGATGCACGCGAGTGCCCCGTCGAGCCACGGTTCGCCGTCGGTGAAGGCGGCCACGCTGCCGTGCAACCCGAACTGGCTGGTGCGCATGCTCACCTCGGCGGGCATCGCGTCGAGCAGAGCAAGCATCTCGGGGCCCGCAGCGACCATGAGAGCGCACTTGGCACCAGCGACGTTCCAGCCCTTGCTCGCCGAGGTGACCGCCACCGCGTGCCGGCGTGCGGCATCAGAGACGCTGAGGTACGGCGTGAACGTGACGCCGGGGTGCACCAGCGGCCCATGGATCTCGTCGCTCACAACGATGGCGCCATACCGCTCGGCCAGCGCAGCGACCGCCGACAGCGTCTCCCTGGTGTGCACGAGCCCCAACGGATTGTGCGGGTTGCAGAGCAGCACCCCCTTCGCACCGGCCTCGAACGCCCGTTCGAGACCGTCGAGGTCGATCGAGCATGTCTCGCCGTCGTCGTTCAACGGCACTTCGACCACCACACAGCCCGCTTCGGGCACCAGCTCAAAGAACGGCGCATAGACCGGCGGCATGATCACGATTGCCGAGCCGGGGGCCACGGCCTGGCGCAGGGTCTCGACGATCGCCACGCTCACATCGGTGGTGGTGCGGATGCCCGTGGCATCGATGCTCCACCCCCACCGTGTGGCAGCGAACGAACTGAAGGCGGTGCCCACCGCATCGGGCGAACCGATGTAGCCCACGTCTGAGCGTTCGATCACGGCCCGGAAGGCTGCGGCGAGGGGAGCGGCGAGAGGGTAATCCATCTCGGCGACGAACAGGGGGAGCACGTCGTTCGGGTAGGTGCGCCACTTGGCGCTGGTGCGCTGGCGAAGAAGGTCGAGCGTGTCTGAGCGAAGGGAATCTGCAGGAACAGCGGGCATTGCCCCAGTCTGCCCGATGCTGCCCACCGATCGACGAATCATTTTTGTTCGCCTGCTTGACTTAACGATATATAGCGATATATCTTTAACCCATCGCCGATACTCGGTGATACATCAATCATCAGAAAGGTGAACGCGATAATGAACCGCAATCACATCAACTCAGAGAACACGCCCTTCGGGCGCCAGCACGACTCGGGCCACCACAACGGTGGTCATCACAATTCAGAACACCGCAGCTTCGAACACCGCAACTTCGGCGGCGGGTTCGGCGGCGGAGAAGGCCGCGGCTTCGGCCCCGGCGGTTTCGGCCCCCTCGGCGGCGGGTTCGGCCCGGGCTTCGGGCCCCGCGGCAACCGGCGGGCAGGCAAGGGCGACATTCGCTCGGTCATCCTGTCGCTGCTGGCCGATGGCCCTTCAAATGGCTACGGCATGATCAAGGCCATCGCGGAACGCACCGGCGGCACGTGGCGCCCGAGCCCCGGCTCGGTCTACCCCACGCTTCAGCAGCTCGTCGATGAGGAGCTGATCGCCTCTTCTGGCGACGGTCGCCGCACCGAGTACGAGCTCACTGACGCCGGTCGGGCCTACCTCGCCGAGCACGAAGACGAACTGAAGAAGGCGTGGGAGGCGACCCCCGGCCGCAACGCCCAAGACACTGCGTTCATCGAGAGCGTCGGCAAGCTCATGGGCGTCGTTCAGCAGTTTCGGCACGGCGCAACAGAGGCGCAGCGCACCGCCGCCATCGAGAAGCTCGACGAGGCGCGCCGCGCCCTCTACCTGATCCTCGCCGACTAAACGGCGGGCAGCGACCGCTCGATCAACCCGATGATCTCGGGGTCGTCTGGCTCGGTGCGCGGGCGGAAGCGGTGAACCTCACCCGACGGGGTGATGACGAACTTCTCGAAGTTCCAGGTCACCCGCCCGGCCTTGCCCTGGGCATCCGGAGTCTTCTTCAGCTCGGCGTAGAGCGGGTGGGCCGAACGGCCGTTCACCTTGATCTTCTCGAACATGGGAAACGTGATGCCCCAGGTCGTTGAGCAGTACTCCTTGATGGCCTCTTCGGTGCCGAGCTCCTGCAGAAACTGGTTGCTCGGAAACCCGAGCACGGTGAAGCCACGGTCACCGTAGGTCTTCTGCAGCTGCTCGAGCTTGTTGTACTGCGGCGCGAGACCGCACCGCGAGGCCACGTTGACGACGAGCTTCACCTGGTCGCCGAACTCGGCGAGGGTGGTCTCACCGCCGTCGATGGTGGTAATGGCGATGTCGTTGAGCTCAGGCACGCGTCAGCTCTCTTCGGTGTCGGAGAACAGCAGCCGAACGCCACCGGTGGCGAGGCCGAAGATCGACGGGAACAACAGAGCGGCCTCGGGCGTGGCGACGGCCGCGCTGGCCGAGTCGTAGTCGTCGAAGTACAAGTCGATCATGCGGTACGCGGGCGTTGGGGTGCCGTCTTCTTTCGGCCACACCTTCGACGATTCGAACCGGATGAGCCCGGGAACCTTCTTCGCCAGCGCCACCTGTTCACGCGCGTAGCCCTCTTCGAAGGCCTCTGCGTCGGTGGGGTTGTCGTAGATGACAGTGAGTTTTGTTGGCATGGCACACGCCTTCTTGTCGATTGTCAGAGAACGGGCATCCGCTCGTCGCCGTGCGGAGCGCGTGCTTTCATCGTACGTGCGTATTACGCTCACAGGGATGACTAATTCACTCGCCACCCCCTACGAAGACCTGCTACGCCACACGCTCGCCGAGGGAGTTGCGAAGGGTGACCGCACGGGCACCGGCACCACGAGTGTGTTCGGCGCGCAGTTGCGCTTCGACCTCTCGCAGGGGTTTCCGTTGATCACCACCAAACGGGTGCACTTCAAGTCGATCGCCTACGAGCTGCTGTGGTTTCTGCGCGGCGAGAGCAACGTGGGCTGGCTGCAGGAGAACGGCGTCAGCATCTGGAACGAGTGGGCCGACGCCGCTGGCGAACTCGGCCCGGTGTACGGCGTGCAGTGGCGCTCGTGGCCCACGCCCGACGGCTCGCACATCGACCAGATCAGCCAGGTCATCGAAACGCTGAAGACCGACCCCGACTCGCGGCGCATGATCGTGTCGGCGTGGAATGTGGCCGACATTCCGCAGATGGCGCTCGCGCCCTGCCACGCGTTCTTCCAGTTCTACGTGGCCGACGGCAAGCTCTCATGCCAGCTGTACCAGCGGAGCGCCGACCTGTTTCTCGGGGTTCCCTTCAACATCGCCAGCTACGCCCTGCTCACCCACCTGGTGGCGGCGCAGGCCGGCCTCGAGGTGGGCGACTTCATCTGGACGGGCGGTGACTGCCACATCTACGACAACCACCGCGAGCAGGTCATCGAGCAGCTCAGTCGGTCGCCTTTCCCTCTGCCGACCCTCGAACTGACGCGCACCCCCGCGAGCATCTTCGACTACACCTATGACGACTTCGCGGTCGTGAACTACCAGCACCACCCGGCCATCAAGGCGCCGGTCGCGGTGTGAGCGTCTCGCTGATCTGGGCCGAAGCCCGGGGCGGGGTCATCGGCGACGGCGGCGGTATTCCCTGGCACGTGCCCGAAGACCTCGCGCACTTTCGCGAGGTGACCACCGGCGGCACTGTGCTCATGGGCCGGCGCACCTGGGATTCGCTGCCCGAACGCTTTCGCCCCCTGCCGGGCCGGCAGAACCTCGTGCTCACGCGCGACCCAGGCTGGTCGAGCCGCGGCGCCGAGGTGGTGCACTCGCTCGACGAGGTTCTGCCCCGCTTCACGGCTCCGGATGCTCCGCTCTGGGTCATCGGGGGCGGCGAGCTCTACCGCCAGAGCATCTCTCACGCCGCCCGGCTCGAGGTGACAGAGGTCGACCTCGACGTCGCGGGTGACACCGTTGCGCCGAGGCCGGGCGACTCGTGGCAGAGCACCGCCACGGCCTGGGCCATCTCCCGAACGGGCATCCGGTACCGTTTCGTCACCCACACCCACGCCCACAGCCGCTGACCCGCGGGGCGACGTCAGCCCGCGGCGAGGGCGAGGCCGGCGAGCACCTGGTGGATGGTCGGCACGCCAGCCGAGCGAAAGACCTCGGTGCCGTCGTCGGAGGAGAAGATGACGGTGGGCGTGGCCTCGATGCGGGCGAGTTCGGCAGCGTCAGGGGCGAGTGCCACGTTGCGCTCACTGAGAGTCACGCCGGCTACAAGCCACTGTGCCTGTTCGATCACGGCGCGCGTCGAGGCGCACGCTCCGCAGAACGACGACGACCAGAGTTCAACCTTCACTCTGGGTACAGCCGCACGGCAGCCCCGAACATTCCCGCGCGGCGCACCGGAGTGCTTCGAACTGGCAGCCGCACCTCGACCTTCGGCAGCTCGACCTACAGAACCTCGCTCTACAGCGGCTTGATGCCGAACGCCTGAGCCAGCTTGTCGATCTTCTGCGCGCGGCCGAGGCGAGGCAGGTCGCTGCCGTCGCGAATGACGCGGCCGCGCGACTCGAAGTCGGCGAGAAAGTCGCGGGCCCACGTGGCGTCTGAGCGGGTGGGGCTGATGACCTCGTTGATGACGGGTAGCTGCTCGACGTCGAGGCAGAGCTTGCCTGTGAGGCCGAGTGTGACGGCGAGCGCCGACTGTTCACGCAGCACCGGATGGCTGCTGCCCACCGTAGGGCCGTCGATCGGGCCGGGAAGCTTGCCGATGCGGCTCGCCACCACGAGGCGCGAGCGCGGGTACGCCATGGCGAGGTCGTCGGCACCGGTTCCGGTGTCGCGCCGATAGTCACCGCTGCCGAACGCCAAGCGGAACGCGCCGCGCGCCTCAGCGATGGAGCGGGCCTCTTCGATTCCCAGCGCCGACTCGATGAGCGCGATGACCGGAGTGCTGCCGCCCAGCCGGTCGAACGTCTCGGAGACGTGCGCGCCGGCCTCGGTCTTGGCCAGCATGACACCCCTCAGACCGGGAATGCCTTTCAGGGCATCCACGTCACCCGACCAGAAGTCGGTGGTGCGGTCGTTGATGCGCACCCAGGCGCTGCCGCCCTCGCTCAGCCAGCGCGCCACGCCTTCGCGGGCGGCTGGTTTTGCTTTCGGGTCGACCGCGTCTTCGATGTCGAGAATGATCTGGTCGGCGCGCGAGGCGGCCACCTGATCGAAGGTCTCGGGCCGTGTGGCATTCACCAGCAGCCACGAGCGGGCGATCTCAGCCGAGACACCGCGGCGGGTGTCAGGCGACGAGGCGGAGGTTTCTCGTTCGGGGGTAAACGTCATCGACGACCTTCTCTACGGCAGTGTGTTCGGGTGCGGTGGTGAAACTGTTCGAGCCGCGAAGCTACTCAAGCAGCTCAGGCAGTTCAGGCCGTGGTGTTGGCTTCGACGCCCACGGTCACGGTGGCGAGCACGGCGTCGAGCGCCGCTGAGGCCTCTTCGTCTGTCATGCTCTGCGCAAGCGCGAGTTCGGAGACGAGAATCTGGCGCGCCTTCAGAAGCATGCGCTTCTCGCCGGCCGAGACACCGCGCTCGACGTCGCGGCGCCAGAGGTCACGAACAACCTCGCCGACCCGAAAGACGCTGCCGCTGGCCATCTTCTCCTGGTTGGCCTTGTACCGGCGCGACCAGTTGCCCGGCTCTTCGACGAACGGGTTGCGCAGAACGTCGTAGACCGCTTCGACACCGGCGTCGTCGATGACGTCTCGAACGCCCACGAGGTCGATGTTGTCGACCGGGAGCTTGATGGTGAGTTCGCTGGTGTGCACGCTCATCGTGAGATAGGTTTTTTCGACACCCTTGATCGTGCGGGTTTCGACGTGTGTAATGGTGACCGCACCGTGGTGCGGGTAAACCAAGGTTTCTCCGACTTCGAAGTTCATGCGAGTATGCCTCAATCCGTTTGTCGTGCATTCGACCAGCGAAAATAGGCCGACGTCAATTCTACCAGTTCTACGGTATGCTCCCCGCCGGGGCAGATGAGGTTCTGACAGGGGGCCCAGCGTGCACGATTCGGGGTACAGATCAGCCCACAGAACGCTGGTCAGATCCGGTCTGCGGCGCCTCGCCGCCGGCGCGATCGCACTGCTTCTCGCGGCGGGGGGCCTGAGCCTCACCTCTGCCACTGCAGCGACCGCGGCGAGCACCGCCGGCGGGGCGACCGCCACCACGCCCGCGCCGACGACCGCCCCCTCCGGCTGGCTGCACACCGACGGCGGCAGCATCAAAGACAGCACCGGCAAGACCTACGTCATCAAGGCCGCCGCCTGGTTCGGCATGGAGACATCGAACTGCGCACCCCACGGCCTCTGGAGCATCAGCCTCGACGCCGGGCTCGCCCAGATCAGATCGATGGGGTTCAACACCATCCGGCTGCCGTACTCGAACGAGTGCCTGGCCGCCCAGGCCACCACCTCGATCAACTACGCCGTCAATCCCACCCTGAAGAATCTCTCGCCGCAGCTCGTCTTAGACGCCGTCGTCGCCCGCGCCAAGGTCTACGGCCTCAGCGTCATTCTCGACCAGCATCGCCCCGACTCCGGCGCACAGTCAGAACTCTGGTACACGGCCCAGTACCCCGAATCCACCTGGCTCTCAGACTGGCGGATGCTCGCCAAACGCTACGCGTCGAACCCCACCGTCATCGGGGTCGACCTGCACAACGAGCCGCATGGGTCAGCCTGCTGGGGCTGCGGCACTGCGGCCGTCGACTGGCAGGCCGCGGCCACCCGCGGAGGAAACGCCGTGCTCGGCGTCAACCCGAAACTGCTCGTCATCGTCGAGGGCACCGACAGACAGCCCGACGGCACCACTACATGGTGGGGCGGTGCGCTCGGCGGGGTCAAGGCGAAACCGGTGACCCTGTCGGTCGCCCACCAGGTCGTCTACTCGCCCCACGACTACCCGTCGTCGGTCTACACCCAGAGCTGGTTCAGCGCGGCGAACTACCCGGCGAACCTCGCGCCGCTGTGGGACAAGAACTGGGGCTACCTCGCGAAGTCGAATATCGCGCCCGTGCTGCTCGGAGAATTCGGCAGCACGCTCGCAACCCCCTCTGATACGAAGTGGATGACGTCGATCGTCAGCTACCTCGCAAACACGGGCATCAGTTTCGCCTACTGGTCGTTCAACCCCGACAGCGGCGACACCGGCGGCCTGGTGAAAGACGACTGGGTCACTCCCCAGGCGGCCAAGCTCAGCGCACTCAAACCCCTGCTCGGCGCCGGGGCACCGGTTCCCGTTCAGACACCGACACCCGTTCCGTCAACCGGCACCACAACCACGCCGACCCTGCCGATTACTCCCACTACACCAGCACCGGCGCCTTCGCCGAAGCCCACCACCGGGACCCCACCATCGTCGTCACCGCCACCCCCACCGTCACCGTCGCCGAAACCGCAGCCCGGAACCACCGGCCCTCCCACCGCGAGCGCCGCCGGCCCCGTCGCCGCGAGCGCCAGCTGGGCACTGCAGAGCTCATGGGCCGACGGCTACGTGGCCACCGTCTCGGTGACCAGCACCACGGGAGCTTCGGGCTGGAGCGTCACCTGGCCCGACACCCGTGCCACCGCGATCACCAACGCGTGGGGCATGACGTGCTCGCTGAAGGCGTCGACGTCGATCACCTGCACCGGCGTCGATTGGGGCGCCGCCGTGGGCACGGGACAGACACTCTCCGTGGGCCTGCAGGTGGCGGCCCCGGCAGCTCCCACGCTGCCGAGACTCACCGTCACTGCCCGCTAGCCCGGCACCGCCTAGAAGTACTGCGACCCGGCGTCGATACTCAGGTGCTCCGCCGTGATGAGCCGAGCGTCGTCAGACGCGAGAAACGCCACCGCGTTTGCGATGTCTTCGGCCTCGGCCGCCCACACCGGCAGAAACGGCGTGCCCATCGCGGCGAGTGGCGGGTTGCTCGCATTGGTGCGCGTGATGGCCTCGATCATGTCTCCCGACCCCATCGGTGTGTTCACCGCGCCCGGATGCACACTGTTCACCCTGATGTTGTGCTTGCCGAGTTCGGCCGCGAACGCCCGCGTCATACCGGTGACCGCGTGTTTGCTCGCGGTGTAGTGCACCATGAACGGCTGCATCTTCTTACCGGCATACGAGCTGGTCAGGATGATCGATCCCCCGCCCGCTGTCACAAGGTACGGCGCACCCACCATCACCGTGTTCCATACCCCAGTCACGTTCGTGTCCATGGTGACCTGGAACATCTCGGGCGTGGTTTCGTCCCACGTCGCCGGAATACAGATTCCTGCATTCGCGACGACGATGTCGAGGTGACCGAGCTCGGCCACCCCCTTCGCCACGATCTCCTTCATGCGGGCGAGGTCACGCACGTCGCCCTGCTCTGCCACGATGCGCCGGTCGAGCCCTTCGACCAGACGAACCGTCTCAGCGAGGTCTTCTGGCGTCGACGAGTCGTACGGCACCAGTGGGATGGGGCCGGCGAGGTCGAGCGCGATGATGTCGGCCCCCTCGCTCGCGAGCTTCACCGCGTGCGCCCTGCCCTGGCCGCGGGCCGCGCCCGTGATGAATGCCACTTTGCCTTCGAGCCTGCCGGTCATGATGCACTCTCTTTCGTTTCGCTCTTCATTGCGTCGGTCTTCATTGAGTCGTTGTGAACTGAGTCGGTGTGAACTGAGTCGTTCTGCACCTGCGGAAGCGTGCGCGCGAAATCTTTTGCGATCACGAGGTCGGCCGGGCTGAGTTCGGAGATCGACGAGTGCCCGAGCCCGAGCACCGCCGAGTCGAGACCCCCGCGCAGAATGTCGAGCACGTTCTCGACGCCGGCCTGCCCATTGGCCGCCAGCCCCCAGAGGTAGGCTCGGCCGATCATCACGGCGCGCGCTCCGAGTGAGAGCGCCTTCGCAACGTCTCCGCCCCGGCGAACCCCGCCATCCAGAACCACTTCGATCTGCCCGTCGATCACCTCGGCCACCGAGGCGAGAACGCGAATCGTGGCCGGTGTGCCGTCGAGGTTGTTGCCGCCGTGGTTCGACACCGAGATGGCGTCGACGCCGGCATCGATTGCGCGCCGGGCATCGTCGGTGCGCGAGACCCCTTTCAACATGAAGGGGCCACCCCATTCTCTGCGAAGCCACTCCACGTCATCCCACGAGGGGGGCGGCGTCTGCATCCATTCGTAGTAGGCACCGAAGAAAGTGGGTGCCTCACCGCCGGGCGGAGTGAGGTTGGGGGCGGTGAGGTCGGGAACCCTGCCGGTCTTGGCGAACTGCCAGAGCCACTGTGGGTGCGGCAGTACGTTCGGCGCGAAACTCACCATCGTCTTCAGGTTCATGCGTTCGGGAATCTGCGGGCTGCCCCAGTCACGCCCGTTCGAGAACGACCAGTCGAGGGTGGCGATGAGCCCTTTGGCACCGGCCCTGCGCGCACGATCCATGCGCTGCACCATCGCCTCACGCGTACCTGTCCAGTACATCTGAAACACCGTGTTGGGGTTGGCGGCGGCCACCTCTTCGATCGGCTTGCTCGCGAACGAACTCAGCCCCATGATGGTGCCGCGGTTGGCGGATGCCCGGGCCACCGCCACTTCGCCGTCGGGGTGTACCGCCTGAACCCCCGTGGGCGAGATGAGCACCGGCAACGAGATGGGAATGCCGAGCACAGAGGTCGAGAGGTCTCTCGTGGCCTGATGGCCCGCAACGTGCGGGGCGAAACCCAGCTCTGAGAAGGCGGCCATGTTGTCGTCGTAGGTGAGCCCGCGCTCAGAGCCGGCGACCAGAGCGCCGTACACCGAACTCGGCAGGCGTTTCTTGGCCCGGCGCTGGGCTTCGGCGACGGTCTCGAACCATGCATTCTTGGCCATTGTGGCTGTCTCCTTCGACAATTCCGACTTCTGCGGCGAAATACTGCGCTGGCCCCAAGGGTAATGGCACTCGGTGCCAAAAGCCAGCGGAATTCGGTTCTTCGAACGCTAAGCAAACTGACGGTTTGCGAGCGTAGGCTCCGTATCACGACAAGCAGAATCAGGTGCTGACGGCGCCTGAACAGTACAGAGAGAGGCTCATCGTGACTCAGTGGAAGCGCTGGATTCCGGCAGGTGTGGCGTCAGTAGTGGTGGCCGGCGTGGCGATTGCCGTGCCGTTGTCAGCGAACGCCACGGCGGCGCTGCCCAGCAAGACAGCCGAGCAGGTCATCGCCCTCGTGACGAACAGTTCGGTCACCGCGTTCTCCGGCACGGTTCAGCAGAGCTCGAACCTCGGCCTCCCCTCGCTGCCGGCTGGTGCGAGTTCGAGCCTCGGCTCGTCATCCACTGCCACCCCCGGTGCCACCGCGTCGACCGGAGGATCAGGCAGCACCTCCTCGGCCGACATCTCATCGGCCCTCGAACTTCTCACCGGCAGCCACACGGCCCGCGTGTACGTCGATGGCCCCACGAACGTTCGTGTTCAGGTGCTCGACCAGCTCGCCGAGCGTGACGTGATCCGGGGCGGCACCGACCTCTGGGCGTACGACTCGAGCAAGCAGACGGCGGTGCACAGCACCCTCCCCGCGAAGAGCGACTCCACCGCGACACCCACCCCCACTGACACCGCAACACCCGACCAGCTCGCCCAGAAGTTTCTCGACGCGGTCGACCCGAGTACCGGCGTCGCTGTGGGCGGCGACGTCACCGTCGACGGGCGAAGCGCCTACGACCTCGTTCTGACCCCCGCCACCACCGACAGTCTCGTCGGCAACGTCTCGATCGCGGTCGACTCCGCCACCGGACTGCCGCTGCAGGTAGAGGTCACCGCCAAGGGCGCGAGCGACCCGGCCTTCAGCAGCGAACTGACCGGGCTGAGCCTCGACACTCCGTCGGCCGACCTGTTCTCGTTCACTCCCCCGGCCGGCACCGCCGGCACCGAGAAGACCCTCTCGGCACCCGACCCCTCGGCAACGGCCGACGCGAAGGCGAAAGCAGCCGCCGCGGCCAAGCCGGTCGTCACCGGAACCGGTTGGAGTTCGATTGTCGAGCTGCCCGCCGCGAGCGGCTCCGACGCCGCCGCGCTCACCAGCAACCCCTTGGTCGCGCAGCTGACCACCCCCGTCACCGGGGGGCGCCTGCTCAGCACCACTCTTGTCAACGTTCTGCTCACCACTGACGGCCGCGTGTTCGCGGGCTCCGTCAGCGCCGAGCAGCTGGAGGCCGCAGCCGCCGCCACGCCCGCCGCCCAGTGAGCGACCCGTCGCTCGCCATCGAGACGCGGGCGCTCACCAAGAAGTTCGGCAAGCAGACCGTTGTCAACGAGCTGTATCTCTCGGTGCCGCGCGGATCGGTCTTCGGCTTTCTGGGCCCGAACGGCTCAGGCAAGACCACGACCATCCGCATGCTGTTGGGGCTCGCTTCGGCGACCGGCGGCGAGGTGAACCTGCTCGGTGAGCCCATGCCGCGCCAGCTCTCAGGCGTTCTTCCCCGCGTCGGCGCCCTCATCGAAGGCCCGGGCTTCTACCCTTTTCTCTCGGGGGCAGCGAACCTGCATCGCCTCGACACGGCCGATCGTTACGCCTCGGGGGCGACCCGGCGTCGGCGCGTCGCCGAAGCCCTCGATCGGGTCGGGCTCACCAATGCCGCCGGCAAGAAGGTGCACGCCTACTCCCTCGGCATGAAACAGCGGCTCGGCATCGCCAACGCCCTACTGATGCCTCGCGAGCTCATCGTGCTCGACGAGCCGACCAACGGTCTCGACCCGCAGGGCACCCGCGAGGTGCGGCACCTCGTTCGCTCGCTCACCGAAGAGGGCACCACCGTGTTCGTCTCCAGCCACCTGCTGGCCGAGATCGAGCAGATGTGTACCCACGCCGCGGTCATGCGGGCGGGAAATCTCGTGGCCCAGGGCAGCCTCGACGAGCTGCGGCACGCCGGCCAGACACGCGTGCGCGTCGTGACACCGGATGTCGAGAGCGCAGAACGGGTCTTCAGGGCGCTCGGGCTGAGCCCCGGGCATCCGGAACCGACCGCGCACCCCGGGCAGTTGCTCGACGCCGAAGACGACTACGCCCTTGAGGCCCCGTTGGGCGACACCCTCGCCCCCGACGCCATTGTCGCGGATCTCGTCGCGGCCGGCGTGCGGGTGCGCGGCTTCGCCGTCGAGCGGGCCACCCTCGAAGACCTGTTCGTGGCGCTGACAGGCGAAGGGTTCGACGTTGCCCAGTGATCTGACAGGGCCCCCCACCCGCCGCTCGTCGGGCATGGCCCTGATGTGGTCGGAGCTCTCCGTGCTGTTCCGGCGCCGCCGAACCATCGTGATGCTCGCCGCGCTGGCGCTCATCCCCGTGCTGGTCGCCGTGGCCGTGCGCATCTCGTCGGCGGGGTCTTCGGGCCGCGGGCCGGCCTTCATCAACCAGATCGCCGGCAACGGGCTCTTCGTGAGCCTCGTGGCCCTCACCATCTGCATTCCCCTCTTTCTGCCGCTCACGGTGGGCGTGGTCGCGGGCGACACCATCGCGGGCGAGGCGAGCCTCGGCACGCTGCGCTACCTGCTCGTGTCGCCGGCGGGGCGCATCCGGATGCTCGTGGTCAAGTACATCGCGGCCATCGTCTTCACCGCCGCCGCCACCGTGGTGATCGTTGTCGCAGGCATCGTCGTCGGCGCCATTCTCTTTCCCGTCGGGCCTGTCACGCTGCTCTCGGGCGGCACCATCAGCATCGGCGAATCGGTCGTGCGGGCCTTGCTCATCGCCTCGTACGTCACCGTCTCGCTGCTCGGCCTGAGCGCCATCGGCGTGTTCATCTCGACCCTGACCGACGTGCCCGTCGGGGCCATGGCTGCCACGGTCGTCATCTCGATCGTCGCCCAGGTGGCTGACTCGCTGCCGCAGCTCGACTGGCTGCACCCCTGGCTCTTCAGCCACTACTGGCTGAACTTCGCCGACCTGCTGCGCCAGCCCATCGAGTGGTCGTCGTTCGGTTCGAACGCCCTGCTGCAGCTCGGCTACGTGGTCGTGTTCGGCGCCCTCGCCTACGGCCGCTTCTCGTCGAAAGACGTTCTCTCGTAACCCCCGCCCGCGCGCCCCAAGCGGCTGGAGAGCCGCTTGGGGCGGTCAGAGCGCGAGGATGAGCCGCAAACCGCGATCGACGTCGCGGAGCACGTACAGTGGCAGGTCAGCCGTCTGTTCGACGAGATCGCCCTTGTCGAGCGTGACGAGTTGCGAGACGTTGACCGCCGAGTCTTTCGGGAGCCCCGAAGCGGCCGCCGGCACGAAAACGTTGCCGGGATACTCGGCGATCTGAGTGTTCGAGGTCACCACGGCAACGGTGACCGTGGCGATCGCGCTCGCTGAGAACTCGTCTGCCTGCACCACCACCACGGGTCGACGCTTGGCGGGCGCGCTGCCGCGCGCCTCACCCAGGTCGACCCACCACACAGAACCACGACGAATCACCATTCGTCGTCGCCCCACCACACAAAACGACGACGAATCACCATTCGTCGTCGGCCGTGAGCGCTGCAAGACGTTCGCGGCCGACGCGCGTGACCGTCGCTGTCTCAGCCTGAAGCAGAGTGCCGCTGCGGAGCACCGCGGCGTCTATCTCGCGGGTCAACGACAACGCATCCAGAGCGTCAAGGTACCGCTCTGCCGCCCTCGAGAAGAACTCCGAGCGGTTCATGTGGAGTTCTGCGGCACGTTGGTCAACACGATGGAACGTTTCGTCTGGTACCGATATCGCCGTCTTCATGACGTCAGTATAACTCGGTATAACAGCTGCAAGCGAGGGAGAGATGGCACGCTCGCAGCCGGAGTGTGAACGGGCCTCGGTAGTCATGAACTGAGCGTATCTCACTTAGGGTACGGCGTGGCTCAACATAGCTGCGGATTTGCTGCCAAAGGGGGTTTCTGCCGCCAAGCTGGGTGTGCTGAGAACCGGGCTGCCCTAGATTCATGAATGGTAGCCCCAGTCCTTGGTCGCCACGAGAATGCGCGGCGACAGCGGCATCGTTCTCTTCCTGATCAACTCGCGGAATGAGGCTCAATTGTGAGCAGCCCTTCAATCACCCCGCCCGTCGTGACGTTCACCAGAACGAAGCCGGGTGGCAACAAATCGAACCCGACCACCGAGTACTCCGCGCTGCTGCGTACGGTACGCGATGCTGGCCTGCTGCGGCGCCGCACGGGCTACTACTACATCATGTTCAGCGCCCTCACCCTGGCACTGGGCGGCGTCATCGTCGGCATCGCGCTGCTCGGCGACACCTGGTACCAGCTCATCATGGCCGGGCTGCTCGGCATCATCCTCACCCAGTACGCCTTTCTGGCGCACGAGGCCTCGCACCGCCAGGTCTTCGAGTCGGGCAAGACCAACGATGTGGCCGGCCGCATGCTTGCCAACCTCTTCGTGGGTATCAGCTACAGCTGGTGGATGACGAAGCACAGCCGGCACCACGCCAACCCCAACATCATCGGCAAAGACCCCGACATCGACCGCGACGTCGTGTCGTTCACTCCCGAGCAGGCCGCACAGGCCAAGGGCATCTACGGCTGGTTCACCCGCCGCCAGGGCACGTTCTTCTTTCCGATTCTCGTTCTCGAGGGCCTGAACCTGCACCTGCACGGCTTTCGCACCGTCTTCGGCCGCGGCAAGGTCGACAAGCGGGCCGTCGAGATCGTCATGCTGGTCTCCCGCATCGGCCTGTATGTGGCGCTCATCTTCATGACCCTGCCGCTCGGCATGGCGTTCGCGTTCATCGGCGTACAGGTCGCAGTGTTCGGCGTGTACATGGGTTCGTCTTTCGCCCCGAACCACGTGGGAATGCCCATCCTGCCGCACGACTCGAAGGTCGACTTTCTGCAGCGCCAGGTGCTCACCGGCCGCAACATCAGCGGTGGTTGGTTCATGAACATCTTCATGGGCGGCCTCAACTACCAGGTCGAGCACCACCTGTTTCCGAACATGCCCCGCCCGGCATTGAAGAGCGCCCAGGTCATCGCCCGCGAGTACTGCGAAACACACACCATTCTGTACACAGAGACCACCCTGCCCCAGGCCTACGCCATTGTGGTGAAGCACCTGAACAAGGTCGGTCTGAGCGCGGCGAGCAAAGAGTTCGCCTGCCCGGCTGCCGCCTCGTACGGCCGCTAGAGTTCTCACCATGCCGATGCGCCCCCGAACCCGCGAACAGCGGTTCGAGGGGCGCATCGCTGGTTTCGGCAGCACGTCGGGCACCCGGTTCGTCGTCGGAATGTGGCAGCACTCCCCCTTTGGCCGCTTCGTCGACGTGATGATCGAGCAGCCCGGCGGCCACCGCACCCTGCTCGCACCGAGCGACGCGGTCGCCGAGTACGTGTCGACCACCTACACGTTCGATCAGACGACGGTTCTGGATGTCTCGTTCCGCCGCATCGACGGAGGCCTCCGCATCGACGCTCGCGCCGGCACCGAAAGCACCCTCTCGCTGTCGCTCGCCGTCGGCACCCTCACGCCCCTCGGCCGCCTGCTGCGGGCGATACCCCCGCCACTCGCCACTGCGCCGGCCTGGCTCACGCTCATCGACCCGGCCGCCCGCGTGTTGGTGCCCGGGGCACGCACCAGCGGCAGCGCCGGCGCCGGCCGTCGCGAGTACTACGGCGTGCGCACGATTCGGGCGCTCACCGCGATCAGCGGGCACTACGACGGGAGCGACGTAGGTGCTCTCGCACGGCTCGATCCACCCGTGACCTTCGGGTTCGGCTCTGCCCCGGCGGCTCCGAGCCTGGTCGACCTCACCACGGTCATCCGGCAGCAGCCGGAGGCCCGGGAGTAGCATAGACACCGACCGAAGGCGGCTCGCCCGAGGCCAGGTGAGCCGAAGACCACGAAGGCACGCTACATGAAGCAGTTCACCCGTCGAGCGTTTCCTTGGCCGATGCTGGTGGGAATCGTACTGATCGGGTTCATTCTGCGCGGGCCGATCATTGCGGTGGCACCGATCACGGGTATTCTGCGTGCCGACCTCGGGCTGACGGCCGCCGAGGTGGGGCTGCTCACGAGCCTGCCGGTGCTGTGCTTCGCCCTCGTCACCCCGCTGGCCTCGTTCTTCGTGGGCCGCGGCGGGGCGAACTTCTCGACGACTGTCGCCATCATCGGGGTGGGCATCGGGTCGATCGTGCGCTCGTCGGGCGGCGTGGAGGCCGCCTTCGTCGGCACCGTCATCATGGGCGGGTTCATCACCATCGGCAACGTGGTGGTGCCGGTGCTGATCCGCCGTGACGTGCCACCGCAGCGGGTGGGTATCGTCACGGGTGCCTACACGTCGGCCCTCAACGTCAGCTCGATGATCACGTCACTGGCGACCGCACCGCTCGCCGAGGCGTTCGGTTGGCACGTGGCCCTTCTCGCGTGGCTGGGGTTCGTGGTGATCGCTGCGGGCGGCTGGATGTTCGCAGTGGGCCCCCGCGCCGCATTCCGTTTCGGTCCCGTCGCCCCGCTCATCGAGACGGGTGCGGTCGACACGGTTGTCATCGACACGGGTCGCATCGACCTGCGGCCGACCAGCGCCGCAGAAGAGGCTCGGCGGCCGCGCACGTGGCGAAGTGCATCCGCCCTGCTGCTCGCGCTGGCTTTCTCGGGGCAGGCCTTCGCGTACTACGGGCTGACAGCCTGGTTTCCGTCGATTCTCGTTCAGGAGCTCGGCTTCACGGTGACGGCCGCCGGGTCGAGTTCGTCTGTCTTTCAGATCGCTGCCGTGGTGGGCGCGCTGGGGGTGCCGTTGCTGTCACAACGCATTGGCGTTCCGCGCACCTTCGCACTCGTGGCTGCGCTCTGGCTGAGCTGCCCCATCGGGCTGCTGCTGGCGCCGAGCTCTTGGTTGGCGTGGGGGTTCTTCGGCGGCGTGGCCCAGGGCGGCGGCATCACGATCGTGTTCATGCTCATCGTTCAGCTCGCCGTGAGCGGAACACACGCACGAGGGCTGTCGGCCATGATCCAGGGCACCGGTTATGCCCTGGGTGCCACGGCGCCGACTCTCATCGGAGCCGTGCACGACGCGACGGGTGCCTGGGGTGCGCCGCTCGCGGTCGTGGGTATCGGCACGCTGGCGTTCACGGCTGCCGGGCTCGCCGGGTCGCTGCGTGCGACACGGGGAACCCGGCAGAGCGTTATAGAACGATGACCCCGCGACCACAATTGGTGCTCACCACCAGGTCTGCTGCTCGCTAGCCACTACGTCACGAACGAGCGTTCCGCAACCGGGCTGGCCTCGATTGGCCGAAATCCAAGCTCGACCAAACCCGTTAGCGAGTGGCTCCGCATACCCACTATGTCAATCACCATAGAACCGTCGTCTTCACCCGAGAGGGTGAAACGTCTGGCTGTGCGGTTGCGCCGATCTGGTCGACGACTCACGTCGTTCGGGCTGATCGGCGGAATCGCCTTCGTGGTCGACTTCGCTGTGTACAACGCCCTGCGGGCGACCGTTCTCAGCGATTCACCGATCTGGTCGAAAGTCGTTTCGGTGAGCATCTCGATGGTTGTCGCCTGGATTGGCAACCGGTATCTCACTTTTCGAAACCAACGCTCATCGAACGCCCTGAAAGAGGGCTTTCTCTTCGCCGTCGTGAACCTCCTCGGGTTGCTCATCGCCACGGGCTGTCTGTTCGTTTCGCACTACCTGCTTGGATTCACCTCGCAGCTCGCTGACAACATCTCCGGCAACGTGATCGGTCTTGTTCTCGGCACAGCATTCCGTTTTGCGGCTTATCACTTCGTGGTCTTCCGCACGGCGCCGGCTCACCCGATGGCCGAGGCCATGCCGGATGCCCGCCCTGTCGTACTCGAATACGAACCCCAGGGCGCCCTGCTCTCTGACTAGCGCTACTCCACCGCACCACCCACTCTGGAGATCGACGATGACATTCGTGACAGACGCTACGCCCGCGCCCGCGGGCCCTGCGCCTCTGCTTACCCCCGCCCCCCTGCCGAGCCCCGACTCGGTGATCGACCCCAACCGCCCCGACCCGTCGCAGATCACCCCCGGTGACCCCGTGTCGGCCTTCGGGTTTCTCCCGCACTGGAGCCCCGGCGAGTGGATCGGCTACACCAGCCTGATGCTCGTGGCAGTGCTGCTCACCGTGATCGCAGCAACCACGCTGTGGTGGATGCTGCACGCCTGGCGCTCGCCCTCGAGCCTCACCCGCACGCAGTTCTCGGCGAACCCGAGGCCCGCGGCCCACTCGTTCACGCTGCTCGTTCCGGGGCGGCACGAAGAGGAGGTGCTGGGTGAAACGCTCGACGTGCTGGCCCAGCAAGACCACCCCGACTTCGAGATCATCGCGATTGTCGGCCACGACGACCCCGGTACCGAAGCGGTGGCCCGCGCCGCCGCCGAGCGGCACCCCGACCTCATCAGGGTCATCGTCGACGACAGCGTGCCCAAGAACAAGCCGAAGGCGCTGAACCTCGCCCTGAAGTCGGCCCGCGGTGACGTCATCGGCGTGTTCGACGCCGAAGACGAGGTGCACCCTCGCCTTCTCACGGTGGTCGACTCGAAATTTCAGGAGACCGACGCCGACGTGGTTCAGGGCGGCGTTCAGCTGATGAACTTCGAGAGCAGTTGGTGGGCGCTTCGTAACGTGCTCGAGTACTATTTCTGGTTTCGGTCGCGCCTGCACTTTCACGCGAAGAGCAAGTTCATTCCTCTCGGCGGCAACACGGTGTTCGTCACCAAAGAGTGGCTCGACTGGTCTGAAGGATGGGATGCGAACTGCCTGGCCGAAGACTGCGAGCTGGGCGTTCGACTCTCGAGCGCCCAGGCGAAAGTCGTCGTGGCGTACAACCCCGAGTTCGTGACCCGCGAAGAGACCCCCGGCTCGATGACGTCGCTCTACAAGCAGCGCACGCGCTGGAACCAGGGCTTTCTTCAAGTTCTCGGCAAGGGCGAGTGGCACAAACTGCCCACCCTGAAGCAGCGGATGTTCGCCCGGTACCTCTTGGCCATGCCGTTCCTGCAGGCAGCGACCGGCATGCTCATCCCATTCTCGCTGTTGCTCATCATCTTTGTGAAGGTGCCCACCATCGTCGCGCTGGTGACGTTTCTGCCCCTCGTGCCCACCATCATCACGCTGGCGGTCGAGGCCACGGGACTCGCCGAGTTCGGCCGGGTCTACGACAAGAAGGTTCGGGTTCGCGACTACGTGAAGCTCGTGCTCGGTCTTCTGCCGTACCAGGTGTTTCTCGCCCTCGCGGCGATCAGGTCGGTCATCCGGCAGGTTCGCGGAATCAACAGCTGGGAGAAGACCGAACACACCGGAGCACACCGCTCTGACGAGACCACCTCGTCGGCCGCACCCTCATTCGCACTTCAGCAGGCAGGAGGAACGTCATGACCAGCACCCTCGAACGCCCCTCAGACACACCTTCACACACACCCTCTGACATCGACAACGCCACCGAGACCAGCACCGCCGCGACGGGGGCCGCAAAGCCACCGCGGCGGCGATCACGCTTCACCGACCGCATTCGGCGCAGCCGTCGCTCAGCCGTCTGGTTCGTGCCCGTGCTCGTGCTCGGCGCGGTGGCGCAGATCGTCAACCTCGCCGGATCGCCCCAGCGCATCGATGATGAAGGCACGTACACCGCTCAGGCCTGGGCCATCGACAAGCTCGGCGAATTGACGCACTACACCTATTGGTACGACCACCCGCCGCTCGGCTGGCTGCAGCTCGCGGGGTACGCGAAACTGACCGGCGCGTTCGATCGCTATGACACCGCGGTGCTGGCCGGCCGCGAGTTCATGGTCGTCAGCGTCATTGTCAGCGCCGCACTGCTCTGGGTGCTGGCACGCCGACTGCGATTCAGCCGACCGGCCGCCGCCATCACGCTGCTGCTGTTCACGCTGTCACCCCTCGCCCTGCAGTTTCACCGTTCGGTGTACCTCGACAACATCGCCACGCCCTGGCTCATCGGCTCGATCATTCTGGCCATGAGTCACCGCAAGCAGCTCGCCAGCTTCATCGGCAGTGCTGCCTGCCTCGGAATCGCTGTTCTTTCGAAAGAGACCTTTCTGCTCGCGCTGCCACTCGTGGCGTGGCTGATGTGGCGAAACGCCCACCCGGCAACCCGGCGCTACACACTCTCTGTCGCAGCGAGCGTACTCGCGCTGATCGGGTTGACGTACGTTCTGCTTGCCGCGGTGAAGGGCGAGGTCTTCTCGGGCGCCGGACATGCCAGCCTCATCGACGGCCTGAGCTTTCAGCTGTCGAACCGCCAGTCGAGTGGGTCGATCGGCGACCCGAACAGCCTCATCAATAAGACATTCTCGATGTGGTGGCAGCTCGACCCGGTCTTCATCGTGGCCGGTGTCGTGGCGGGAATCGTGGCCCTGTTCATCCGGCGCCTGCGCCCCTTCGCGATTCTGCTGCTCGCGCTGGTGGCATTCATGTTCCGGCCCGGCGGCTACCTTCCGGTGCCGTACATCATCGCCCTGCTGCCGTTCGGCGCACTTCTGGTGGTGGGCGTGGTTCAGAACGCCGTACAGAAGCTGCTTCGTACGTCGAAGGCCACCCCCGCCAGGCGGGTGACGGCCGCGGTCGTCATTGTCGCCACAGTGGCTGCAGGAGTCGTGGCGGTACCGCTCTGGAGCACGCAGCTGCGCGGATTCTTTCTGGCCGACCTCGACCAGCCGACCCGCGAAGCGCAGGCCTGGATCGACGCGAATGTGGGCCGCGAGTCACGCCTCATCGTCGACGACTCGATGTGGGTCGATTCGGTGAACGCCGGTTTCGCCCGCCAGAACGTCACGTGGTACTACAAGGTCGACACCGACCCCGCGGTGCAGGCGCTCTCGCCAAACGGCTGGCGCGACTCCGACTACGTGATCACCACGAACTCGATGCGCTCGCTGTTGTCGACCTTTCCGCAGGTCAACCAGGCCGTCGACAATTCGGTCGTGGTGGCCAGCTTCGGGCTGGGCGACCAGCAGGTCGACGTTCGCAAGATCGACCCTGACGGCATCACGCAGGCCACGACCGATGCCGACACCGCGAGCAAGGCACGCTCCTCCGCCGGTACCCAGCTGGCGGCGAACACGCGGCTCACCCTCGCACCATCGGCCAAAGACCTGCTGACGGGTGGCCAGGTCGACTCGCGCGGCATTCTGGCTCTCGGTCAGCTGCTCGCCCAGTCGAGCGTGACGGTCTCCGACTTTCCGCTGGTCGACGGCGAGCAGAACGCCGCTCGTCGCCAGATCCTCATCTCGTCGATCAACGGGCAGCCCACGCCTGCCGGCTCCCTCGCTGCAGCCGACGTCTCGGCGTACTTCTCCTCGCTGACCAACACCAACACCATCGCCCCGACGCTCACGCAGACCGCAGACGGTGTGCTGGTCACCTTCGCCTTCGGTGAGCCGACCGGCCTCCTCCCCACCCCCCAGAACTGACCCCGAAAGGAACCGCACCATGACTTCAGTACACGAGAACCGCTCGACCTGGTCGAAGGTGGCCGCCGCAACGGTGGCCGTCAGCGCAGGGCTCCTGCTCACCGTCTTCGGGGCCTCGTCGGCCCAGGCGGCGACAGCCGCACCCCAAGCCGCCTCGCAAGCCGCATCGCAGTCGGCAGCCCCGGTGGCTGCCGCCGCGAACACCGGCTGGATCCGGCTCGTCCATCTCTCGCCCGACACGAAGGCCGTCGATATTCAGCTCACCGCGCTCTCCGGCGGCCAGGTGCTCGAGTCCCTCACCAATGTGATCTACGGTCAGGTGTCTGACTACATGGCGCTACCGCAGGGCACCTACGTGGTGGCGATGGTTCCGGCGGGGGGCGACATGGCCCACCCGCTCATCCAGACCTCGATAAATGTCACGCAGGGGCAGCCGATGACGGTGGCCGCCATCGGCACCAACGCCAAGCTGACCACAGCGGTGTTCCCCGACGACCTCACCACCCCGACCGATGGCCAGTCGCGCGTTCGGGTCATTCAGGCGTCGACCACGGTTCCGTCGGTGAGCATCGCCACGAGCGCGGGCGCGGTCATCGCGACCGACGCGAAAGAGGGCACCGCGACGAACTACGCCAGCGTTCCAGCCGGGCCGTGGAACCTCGCGCTCACCGGCGCGGGCGCGGCAGCCTCGACCACGCAGATCACGCTGGGCGCAGGAACCGTGTCATCACTGTTCGTGCTCGACAACGCCTCAGGCGGTGTGACCATCAAGTCGGTCACCGACGCGGCGAGTGTCGGCGCAGCCCTGCCCACCGGCGGCATACAGACCGGTGGCGGCTGGGCCGCAGAGCACGTGGCCGGCGCGACCGGCGCTCGGGTTTCTGACACCGTGGGTCTGGCGCTCAGCGGCAGCATGCTCGCTGCGCTGGCTCTCGCCATCCTGCTTGTTCGTCGCTCGAACCGACTGGCAACCGGGGGCAAATGATGCGGCGCACCCCGGCAGCAGTGTTGGGTGCCGCCGCGGTCGCCGTCGGTCTGACGCTGGCCGGATGCACGGCGGCACCCGCCCCGGCACCGACCACCACAGCGGCACCCACCGGCGTGGCCGGCGCCAATCAGGTCGCCACCCGGTTTCTGACGGAGTACGTCGATTCCGGCCGCGTCGTTCGGCGCGACCAGGGGTCTGACACGGTGAGCGAAGGGCAGGCCTACGGCATGCTGCTCGCCGTCGGAGTGAACGACAAGGCCACGTTCGACTCGATCTGGAGCTGGACCCAGACCAACCTGCAACGCCCAGACGGCCTCATGGCGTGGAACTGGAAAGACGGAAAAGTTGTCGACTCCGAGCCCGCGAGCGATGCCGACCTCGACATGGCCCGGGCTCTCGTCGAAGCGGGAACGAAATTCTCCGACCCTGCGCTCATAGCAAGCGGCGACAAGCTGGGCGGGCTGATTCTCGACAAGTTGACGGTGACCACGGCGACCGGGCGCATCCTGCTGCCCGGCCTCTGGGCCGCGGCCAGCTCGCCGTACGCCTACAACCCGTCGTACGCGTCGCCCGCCGCGTTCAGCGAGCTGGGAGCGAGTTCGGGCGACCCGCGGTGGGCCGAGCTCAGCGCTGGGTCTCGTGCGGTCACAACGACACTGCTCACGAAGAGTGCGCTGCCGCCCGACTGGGCACAGGTGCACGCTGACGGAACCGTCGACCAAATGCCCGCACCACGAGGTGACAGCAGCGCGAACACCGTGGAATACAGCTACGACGCGGCTCGCCTGCCGATCAGGTACGCCGAGTCGTGCGACCCGGCCGACACCGCTCTCGCGGCGAAACTGGTGTCGACGCTGTCGCGTTCAGACCCACTGAAGGCACAGCTCGACCTCGGCGGCACCGCGACAACGACCGACACCAATCCCGTGAGCTACGCCGCGCGGGCTGCCGCCTACGCGGCAGCGGCCCAGCCCGACAAATCCGACGCCGATCTGGCGACAGCCGACACGCTCGATCAGACCACGCCGACATACTATGGCGCGGCGTGGACGGCCCTCTCGATGCAGCTGCTCGAGACGGCCAACCTCGGCTCGTGCCCTCCGCTGGCTTCGGCCTCGGGGGGCGTGGGGGCCAACCAAGACCCCCAGGCGACGTCGGTGAGTTCGACCAGCTCGAAGAAAGCTGAGGGGCTGACACCGGTGCGCGTGCAGATACCCGACATCGGGGTCGATTCGGGGCTCGAGTCGCTCACGCGCGATCAGACCGGCGCCATCCTCCCGCCCACCGATTTCGCCTCGGCCGGCTGGTACAAAGACGGGGTGGTGCCGGGCGACACCGGGCCCGCCGTCATCGCGGGGCACATCGACTCAGCCATCGGGCCGGCCGTGTTCTACACGCTGTCGTCGCTGAAACCGGGGGCGAAGGTCACCGTGACGCTGTCAGATGCGAGCACGGTGACCTACACCGTGAACAGCGAGCTGCAGGCGCCGAAGCAACAGTTTCCGACCGATCAGGTGTACGGGCCCACGCCCGACGCCCAGCTGCGGCTCATCACCTGCGGCGGGGTGTTCGACGACTCGTACGGGCACTACCTCGACAACGTGGTGGTGTTCGCGACCAAGACCTCGGCGTGAGCATCCGTATTGCTGAACACCCATTGTTGAACACCCACTGCCGAACACCCACTCTCGAAAGGCTGAACCATGCGCGACGCACTCGTGATCATTCCGACCTACAACGAGCTCGAAAACCTTCGACCCATCGTCGAACGGGTGCTGGCCACCGGCACCGCCGACGTGCTGATCGTCGACGATGGATCGCCTGACGGCACTGGCCGCCTGGCCGACGAACTGGCCCACGCCGACCCTGCGATCAGCGTTCTGCACCGCTCGGAGAAGTCGGGGCTCGGCATGGCCTACCTCGCGGGGTTCGAGTGGGGCCTGGCCCGCGGCTACACGGCGCTCGTCGAGATGGACGCCGACGGTTCGCACCACCCCGAAGCCCTGCCCGAGCTGCTCGCGCAACTCGTCGACCACGACCTCGTGCTCGGCTCCCGCTGGGTCGAGGGTGGCCGAGTGGAGAACTGGCCGGCCAAACGTAAACTGCTGAGCCGGGGCGGCAACCTGTACGCGCAGCTTGCGCTCGGAATCGCTGTCAAAGATGCCACCGGCGGCTTTCGGGCGTACCGTTCGAGCGCACTCGAACGCATCGGGCTCACGGCTGTCGAGTCACACGGCTACTGCTTTCAGCTCGATCTGGTGTGGCGGGCGCTGCAGGCGGGGCTGCGGGTGGTGGAGGTGCCCATCACATTCACCGAGCGAACCGTCGGCGAGTCGAAGATGAGTGGGTCGATCGTTCGCGAGTCGCTCGTACGGGTCACGGTGTGGGGGCTGCGGCGGCGAGCGCAGGCGGTGCGGGCGGTCGTGGTGAATCACCACCGGCTGCCGTCGGTGCGGGCGACGTCGTCGGTGGTGCGCTGAGGGTTCACAGGTGCCACGCGGCCCGCGCACACGGCAGCGGCGCGGCGCATCGAGACCCGCGCCCTGCGGTGGCGGCGCATCACGCGGGCCAGCGGGGTGCTGGTTCAGTGAGCGGGTGGAGGAGAATTGTGGGGAGCGATCGTACTGAATGAGATGAGAGTCATGCCCGAGCATCCTGAAGCCCCCTACACCTTCGAACGCGTCGAATACGACGATGCGCGGGCGGTCGAGCTGCGACGCGTCATGGATCTCGACATGAACGAGCGCTACAACGACGGCATCAACTCGCCCTCAGACCCCGCGGTCGTGAAGGCGCTCACTGTGAACCCAGCCGATGTGCAGGCGACGGTGCTCGTGATCGACGCCGACCAGACTCCGATCGGGCACGCGGCGCTGCGGCTGCTGCGGGGCGATTGGGAGGTCAAGCGGGTCATCGTCGCGGGCGACCAGCGCGGGCGCGGTGTCGGCCGGGCACTGATGACCGAACTCGAACACATCGCGCGGGCCGGCGGTGCGGTGCGGCTGATTCTGCAGACGGGTAACAAGCAGCCCGAGGCCGTGGCGCTCTACACCCGCCTCGGCTACACCCCCATCGCCGTGTACGAGCCGTACATCGAGGCGATTCCGTTCTCGCTCTGCTACGAGAAGCCGCTGCCGCGCGCCTGACACTCTTGCGCAGTGCAAATGTAGGAGTCTGGGGCAGACTGGCGACATGACTTTTCATCGGTTTGTGGATGACGACGAGTTCTGGCAGCGCGTCAGCGTGAGCGACGACGCGTTTCGCGAATCGTTCGCCCGGTTGCCTATGTTCGGCGTCGCTGGATGGCCTGCGCTCCAGATCGGCGAGTGGATGTTCGCGGGCGGCCACCGCTCACTCGTCTTCACCAGTCCGGTCCGAGGCGACGTCTCAGCGCACGCGACCACGCAGGATCACGCGACGGCGACAGCCGGTGCGACGGTGACCGTTCACCTTGACGATCACCGTGACGCCCGCGAGTTTCGCACTCAGCTCAGCCGTCGCGCCGAGGCCTTCACCCATCGCGGCCACGCGTCGTACGAGCCCGTCGATCCTCTGGCTGCGGTTCCGGATGACCTGCTCACGCTGCTCGTCGACACCACCCCCGTGACGTTCGAAACCTGGTACTCGCACGCTGACCGCGGAGGCGTCTGGTGGGCATCCGGAACCCTCGGCCCCCACGCCATCGTTGTCGAGTCGAGCGGGCCCCTCACAGAGGCCCTTCGTTTGGATCGCCTGCACGACCCCGAGCCCCTCGTCACCGCGCATCACACCGTCATCGGCGCAGCCCGTGCCGCCGCCCTCGCCTCGCCGCCTTCGCCGTAGCTGCCACCTACGCGGCCGCACCCTGCCCCACCCACCCCACACGCACGCACGCACGCACGCAAACGCGAGGGTGTGGGTCAGGAGTGCGTCGGGGTGGGGGGCTCGGCGACGTGTGCCGAGTGAGCGGCGTGCGAAGCCGAACCGGCGTGCTCGCCGCCAGCAGGCACGCCTGCGCCCGTGGCCGCAGGCGCCCCGGCGGCAGCGTGACCGCCCGCAGCGGGCGCTCCACTGCCCCAGGAGTTGACGCGCTTGGGCAGCGCGAACACGAGCAGGAACGCGAGCACCGCGAACGCGGCACTGACGAGCATGGCCGAGGCCGCCGCATTGGTGAACCCGGTGGCCACCGCGGCCGGAGTGCGCCCGGCGATGGTCAGCGATCCGAACAGCACGCTGCCGATGATGGCGATGCCCACCGCGCTGCCGATCCGCTGCACGGCCGAGATGACCGCGCTGCCGGCGCCAGCGTCTTTGCGCTCGACGGTGGCGACGATGAACTGAGCGTTGGGGGCGATGAAGAACCCGTTGCCCACACCGGCCAGGAACAGCGGAACCAGCACGAGCCAGTTCGTGAGATCGGCGGCGGGCGTGAGCAGCAGCACCAGCCACAGCCACACCAGCCCGATCGCCACGAGAGCCGTACCGATCACCAGCACGTTGCGGCCGAGCTTGGCGGAGATTCTGTTGCTCTGCGACGAGCTGATGATGCTACCCACCGCGAACGGAATAGCGACGGCACCCGACTCGAGCGCCGTGTGGCCGAGGCCGGTCTGCCAGAGGATGGAGATGGTGAAGAAGATACTCGTGAACGCCGCGAAGTAGACAAGCGCCAGAACAACGCCACCGGTGAACGCCGGGTGCGTGAATAGGCTCGGGGGTACGAGCGGCACCTTGCCGCGGCGGGTGTAGAGCACCTCCCAGAGTCCGAACAGGGCGAGCAGAACGATGCCGCCGGCGATGGTGAGGTACGTCCAGAGCGGCCAGCCGGCGTCTTGGCCCTGGATGAGCGGAACAAGCAGCGCCACGAACCCGGCTGACACCAGCACGAGCCCGAGCCAGTCGACGCCCGACGACGGCTGGGCATCCTTCGACTCACGCTTGGGAAGGAGCATGGCGGCAGCAATGAGCGTCACGACGCCGATGGGCAGGTTCACGAAGAACACCAGCCGCCAACCGTTCTCGTCACCGAAGGCCTGAATCAGAAGCCCGCCGATGATGGGGCCGAGCGCCGACGACACACCGATGACGGCGCCCATGATGGCGAACGCCTTGCCTCGGGACGCACCGGGGAACAGCAGCTGGATGAACGCGGTGACGGCCGGCACGAAGATACCGCCGGCGAGCCCCTGTACGACTCGCGCGATGACCAGCTGCGAGTCGTTCTGAGCGAACCCGCACGCGAAGCTCGCCACGGTGAACAGCGCGATTCCGGTGAAGAACACCCACTTGTGGCCGAGTCGGTCACCGATGCGGCCCGCGGGGATCAGCGCGAGCCCGAAGGCGAGGGCGTAGCCCGAGATGATCCACGACAGAGTCGATTCGCTGGCGTTCAGATTCGACCGGATGCTCGGCAACGCCACGTTGACAATAGTGGTGTCGAGCAGGGCGATGCACATGCCGAGCAGCAGAACGACGAGCGCCTGCCATGCGTGTTTGGGTACCACCGGGGGCGATGAGGCCGCGGGCGAGGCCCAGGCGGCAGATTTTTCAGACATTGGTGTGTGGCCTTTCGTGATTTACAGTGTGCGTGACAGCACGGCCGACGCGTTCATCGTCGACGATCTCGGGCAGGGCCTTGACAAGGCCTTCATGCCATTCGACTTCGGCGCGCAGGCGGTGCTCGCGGTGGTTCAGGGCGAATCTCTCGGCGAGCGAGAGGTAGGGCAGGGCTTTGGTGTTCAAGCCCTCGGTGTCGTGCAGTAGCTCCCGCAGTGCCTGCAGACGGTTCTGGATGACCTGCGGCAGTTCATCGAGCCGCCCCCGGTCGAGGCGGGTGAGTGCCAGGTCGAACGGGTCGGGCTTCATGGCGAACGTGCTGAGTTCGTCAAAACGCATCGTGGTCAACGCTTCGAGGCCCGCAGTACTGATGCCGTACACCTGGCGCTCCGGAAAGTTGCCTTCCCGCTCGACCCGTACCACCTCGATGAGGTTCTCGGCCGCGAGGCGCTTGATGGCGCCGTAGAGGGCGCCGACACTGATGTCTGTCCAGAGGTGAACGTGCTCCTCTTCGGCGAGCAGGCGCAACTGGTGCCCGTGCATCTCTCCGTGCTGGGAGAGTGATCCCAGGATGAACAGACGAATGGATGACATGCGACTACTCTCACACAACTAGTCGCTCAAAATCAAGGGGGCGTCATCCTCACGAGCTGGTAAAGTGAGCATATGCCAGTTATGCAGAGGGTCGGGCGCGCGACGGCAGGCTGCCTCGCCATCGCCGCGGTATTCGCCGTGACGGGCTGCTCGGCGCACACCGCGGGCGACGGTCAGAAAGTCGCCGACTGGGTCGCGGCTGAGGCGCACGTCTCGGCGGCGACCTCGCTCGTCGACACCGACCTCTATAACCAGAGCATCACCCTCACTGTGGCGGTCGACCCCGCCATCACCGACGAAGACCTCTCCCAGCTCGCCGTTCAGACCGACCACCGCGCCGAAGACGCCGGCTGGTCGAACCCGCACATCACGTACACCCTCGGTGCGAACCACAGCGTCTCGAACGTCGGCGGGCCCACAACGCTGGCCGTGTTCGACCAGCTGCGGCACACCGACGGCTACCTCGCGGTGAACGCCCGCGGCACCGTCGACTGCGGCGGCAGCTTCTGCGTGTCGGTGGTCAGCACCGACCCTGCGGCGCTTCTCGCCGCGGCGAACCAGCTGATCGGCGTGGCCGCGCGGGTGGGCGGCGTGCAGACCGACCTGTTCTTCGCCGCGTCGACCGAGGGCGGCCGGTTCGTGGTCAGGGCCCAACCGGGGGCGACGCCCGACGCCGCCGTAGCGCTCTGGCAGAGCATCGCGGCGACCGTACCCCTCGCGCGCGCCGACGCATATGAGGCAGAGACCTCTGACGGCTCACCGCCCGCCCCACAACTCGACCTCACCGTGGCGTCAGCCGATCAGCAGGCCACGGCCGAACGCCTCGTCGCTGCGCAGACTGCCGTCGAGGCCCGTGTCTACCTCGCAGCGGGGTAGACACGGAGGTAGAAACGGAGACAGACACGGAGGTAGACACGGGGAGCCGCCTCACACCGCCTTCGCAAGCTCCGCCGCCGCCGCCTCGAGCGCCTCGCGAAACACTTGCACGGCCGGGTGCCGCGCCCCCGACCGCCGCACCGATGTGAAGATGGTGCGCCGCGGGGCACCGGGCAGCTCGAGCAGGCGACAGGTGGTGCCCCGACCCGTCCACACGAGATCGGGCATCAGAGCCACAGCGTTGCCCGACTCGATGAGCCTGATCTGGGCCTGCAGGTCGGCCGTCTGATACCGCACGTCGGGCTCGAACCCGGCCTGGCGGCAGACCTGCTCGGCCCAGTGCCGGCTCGCGGCGCCCGGGGGCTCCATGACCCACGGCAGATCGTGGGCATCCTGAACCGACAGCACCGGATGCACCTCGGCGGCCTCTGGCGGGCACGCCAACCTCAGGGCGTCGGAGGTCAGCGTTCTGCGGTCGAGATCGGGGTGTCTCGGGGCGGCGTGGGCGGGGTACTGTTCGGCCACGACCATGTCGAAGTCGCGCGCCCACGTCTCGTAGAGCGCGGTCTCGGGCTCGCGCTGGATCATCTCGACCCGCACCGCGGGATACCCGGCGCGCATGGCCGTGAGGGCGGCCGGCATCAGGGCGAGGGCGGCCGATTGGAAGACGGCGACCCGCACGATTCCCGCAACCGCGGTGGAGGAGGCGCCGAGGTCGGCCTCGGCCTGCTCGAGGATGTCGAGCACCCGGGTGGCGTGTTCGACGAGCAGCTCGGCCTCTGCCGTGAGCTGCACCCGGCGCCCGACTTTGCGCAGCAGTTCGACACCGGTCTCCTTCTCGAGCAGGGTGAGCTGCTGCGACACCGACGAGGCACTGAAGTTGAGCGCTTCGGCGACTCCGGCCAGAGTGCCGCGGATCTTCAGTTCGCGCAGCAGCCTGAGGCGGCGTACGTCAAGCATCGGGCATCCAATTGATCACTTCTACTTATGCCTATCGTTCAGAAACAGTCGCTTTATCTAATTAGACAGCGCGATCATACTGAAGGCAACCCCACTGACGCGATTGAAGGATCACTGCCATGACGAACGTCACCGACACCCGCCCGAGTGTGCACCCGCTGGCCGACGAGACCACCGCGCTGGTGCGGCGCTGGCTCGCCGAGGCCGCCACGATTCCGGTCGACGCGTCGGGCCAGCAGCTCGCGGGGGTGCTGAAAGACCCGCAGGGCCTCGCCTTCACGGTGGGCTTCGTCGACGGCGTCGTGCGGCCAGAAGACCTCACCGTCGCGGCTCGCAACCTGCAGAAGCTCGCGCCCCTGGTGCCAGCCTTCCTGCCCTGGTACATGCGCTCGGCCGTGCAGGTGGGCGGCGCTCTCGCCCCGCTGCTGCCGGGCATCGTGGTGCCGGCGTCGCGCACGGTTCTCCGCAATATGGTGGGCCACCTCATCGTCGATGCGACCGACAAGAAGCTCGGGGCGGCGATCGCGAAGATCCGCACCGACGGGGTTCGCCTGAACATGAACCTGCTCGGCGAGGCCGTTCTCGGCGAGCGCGAGGCCGCCCGCAGGCTCGAGGGCACCCACACCCTGCTGGCGCGGCCCGACGTCGACTACGTGTCGATCAAGGTGTCGTCGACTGTCGCACCGCACCCGGCGTGGGCCTTCGACGAAGCCGTCGAACACGTGGTCACGAGCCTCACTCCCCTCTATGCGCGCGCTGCGGCTGCCCCGACGCCGAAGTTCATCAACCTCGACATGGAGGAGTACAAAGACCTCGACCTCACCATCGAGGTCTTCACCCAGATTCTCGACCGCCCCGAGTTTCTGAACCTCGAGGCCGGCATCGTGCTGCAGGCCTACCTGCCCGACGCCCTCAGCGCGATGATGCGCCTGCAGACCTGGTCTGCCGCCCGTCGTGCCCGCGGCGGCGCCGGCATCAAGGTGCGCATCGTGAAGGGCGCGAACCTACCCATGGAGCAGGTCGAGTCGTCACTGCACGACTGGCCGCTCGCCACCTGGGGTTCGAAACAAGACTCCGACACAAACTACAAACGCGTGCTGAACTACGCCCTCGACCCCGAGCGCGTGAAGAACGTGCGCATCGGTGTCGCCGGGCACAACCTGTTCGACATCGCGTTCGCCTGGCTGCTGGCCGGCAGCCGAGGTGTGCAGGCGGGCATCGAATTCGAGATGCTGCTCGGCATGGCGCAGGGCCAGGCCGAAGCCGTTCGCCGCGACATCGGCGAGCTGCTGCTCTACACGCCCGTTGTACACCCGCAAGAATTCGACGTGGCCATTGCCTACCTCATCCGCCGCCTCGAAGAGGGCGCTTCGAGCGACAACTTCATGTCAGCCGTGTTCGAACTCACCGAGAACGAGGCGCTCTTCGAACGCGAGCGCCAGCGTTTTCTCGCCTCGCTGGCGAACCTCGACGACCGGGTTCCGCCGTCGAACCGCGTGCAAGACCGTACCGCTCCCGTCGATGCGGGCGACCGGATGCACGGCTTCAGCAACACCCCCGACACCGATGCGGCGCTGCCCGCCAACCGCTCGTGGGGCCGCGACATTCTCGGCCGCATCCCGGGCTCGACGCTCGGGCAGGGCCTGGTCGAGAACTCGACCGTCACCGATGCCGCCGACCTCGACCGCATCATCACCACCACCGCGGCGGCCGGGGCCGGCTGGGCCGCACTGACCGGAGCCGAACGCGCCGAGGTGCTGCACCGAGCCGGGGTCGCACTCGAAGAGAACCGCGCCCGTCTCATGGAGGTCATGGGTTCGGAGACCGGCAAGACCCTCGACCAGTCAGACCCCGAGGTATCGGAGGCCATTGACTTCGCCCACTTCTACGCCGAACTGGCGCGCGAACTCGACAGCGTCGACGGCGCACGCTTCGTTCCGGCCGCGCTCACCGTGGTCACCCCGCCGTGGAACTTTCCGGTCGCCATTCCCGCCGGCTCGACCCTCGCGGCGCTGGCCGCCGGGTCGGCCGTCATCATCAAGCCCGCACCGCAGGCCGAGCGAAGCGGCGCCGTGATGATCGAGGCCCTCTGGCAGGCCGGTGTGCCGCGGGAGGTGCTGCGGTTCATCCAGGTGGGCGAGAACACTCTCGGGCGCCAGCTCATTTCGCACTCCGCCGTCGACCGGGTCATTCTCACCGGCGGCTACGAGACGGCCGAGCTGTTCCGCAGCTTTCGGCCCGACCTCCCTCTGCTGGCCGAGACCAGCGGCAAGAACGCCATCATCGTCACCCCGAGCGCCGACTTCGACCTGGCCGTGAAAGACGTCGTGTCGTCGGCCTTCGGGCACGCCGGCCAGAAGTGCTCCGCCGCCTCGCTCGTCATCCTCGTGGGGTCGGTGGCCACTTCGCGCCGCTTCCACGACCAGCTCGTCGATGCCGTGTCGTCGCTTCGCGTGGGCTACCCCATCGACCCGGTCACTCAGATGGGCCCGCTCATCGAGCCGGCCGCCGGCAAGCTGCTGGCCGGGCTCACCACCCTCGGCGAGGGCGAGAAGTGGCTCATCGAACCGCGCTCGCTCGATGCGACCGGCCAGCTCTGGAGCCCGGGCGTTCGCACCGGCGTTCGCCGCGGTTCAGAATTTCACCTGGTCGAGTACTTCGGCCCGATTCTCGGCGTCATGACCGCAGCCACCCTCGAAGAGGCCATCGCCCTGCAGAACGAGATCGACTACGGCCTGACCTCGGGCCTGCACTCGCTCGACACCGACGACCTGCAGCTCTGGCTCGACACCGTGCAGGCGGGAAACCTCTACGTCAACCGCGGCATCACGGGCGCCGTCGTGCGTCGCCAGCCCTTCGGCGGCTGGAAGAAATCAGCCGTCGGCCCGGGCACCAAAGCGGGCGGCCCGAACTATCTCGTCGGCCTCGGGTCGTGGATGCCCGCCCACAGCACCGCGACCACCCCCGTCACCTCCGCCGCCGTTCGCGGGCTGCTCGCAGCCGCCGAGACCGCCGCCAGAAACAGCACATCGGGTGGATCCTCCGCCGCAGCGCCCTCGGGCGCAGCGGTCTACGGCGCCGTCGGCGGTTCGACCGGCTTCGACCTCTCGGCAGACGACCTGGCCTTCCTGCAGCGCGCGGCCCAGAGCGACGCCGCCGCGTGGGCGGCCGAATTCGGCACCGCACGCGACGTGTCAGAGCTCACCGCCGAACGCAACGTTCTGCGCTACCTGCCGCGCCCGGTCACCATCCGGCACAGCGAATCGCAGCCCGTCAGGGAGCTGCTCCGCGTGGTCGCCGCGGGTCTGCTCGCGGGCGCACCCCTCACCGTGTCGACCGCGAGCGTGCTGCCCTCCGGCCTGCTTCCGGCGCTCACAGACGCCGCCGTGGCCGTCACCACCGAGACCGACGCAGCGTGGATCGCCCGCGCGAAGTCGATCGGCGCTGGCCGCATCCGTCTGCTCGGCGGCGACGCATCAGCGCTCGCTTCAGCGACCAAGGGGCGGCCTGACATCGCCGTCTACAGTAACCCCGTCACCGAGTCGGGTCGGGTCGAACTGCTGCCCTTCTTGCAGGAGCAGGCCGTCAGCATCACCGCCCACCGCTTCGGCACCCCGAACCACCTGTCTGACGGGCTCATCTGACGGACTCCTCTGACGACCAGAGCCGAGCGGCAGATCTGGGGGGCAGAGCCCCGCCAACCGGAGTATTCTTGATACTAGGCAGGAGGCCCGCATGGATGCAGACCGTGAACAGCTCGAGGGCGTCATCGCTCTCGCTCGTCGGCACGCCGACCTGCCGTCGTCGGCGGACGCCGTCGACGCCGTTCGGGCCTTCGCTGACCAGCTGAGTGCACGCGCCGACAACGGCGACTCAGACCAGCCGCCCGCCGCCCTCGTGGTCGCCGCGGCACCCGGTATCCCCCTCGACGACCTGACCGCCGAGTTCGCAGCCGGCCACGCCGACGCTCTGGTGGCACTGAAGCCGAAGTCGTCTTCGAGCATCGCGGCACGAGCCGTGCGCTGCGGCGCCGCCTCCATTGCGATCGTACGTCTGCCGGTGCTCCGCCGCGGGCTGACCATCATTCCGGTGCTCGACGAACCATGGGTCGTGGCACTCCCGGAAACCGACCCGCTGGTCGCGGCACTCCAACCCACACCCACACCCACGCCAACACCCACCGTCACCCTCGCCCAGCTCGCCGGTCACCACCTGCTGCACAGCCCCGACGAGGTGCCAGAGTGGCGCGATATCGCGGCTGAGCTGCGGGGCGTCACCGTCGGCCAGACCCAGAGTTTCGCGCTGGGCCAGCTCGACACCCTCGACGAACAGCTGGCGCACGTGGCGGCGGGAAACGGCATCGTCATCGTTCCGCGGTCGATCGGCCTCGGCAACGCCCGCGTCGGGGTCGTCTTCGTCACGGTCGATGACATGACCCGCCATCACCTCGCCGTCGTGCACGCGTTTCAGGCGCCGCACCCCGCTGTCGCCGCATTCGTCGAGCAGGCCGCCCAGGCCCTCGCCGTGCATCCGGCATTCGCAGACAGCACCCGAGAGACCCTCTGACGGCACCCGTCATGCTCGACCGTGAGATGCACTTCAGCCCCGATGCAGCGGCCTGGCACGCGTGGCTCGCCGAGAATCACGCCGTATCACCCGGTGTGCGGCTCGCCATCGCCAAGAAGGGCGGCGCCCAGCCCAGCGTGAGCTACAGCGACGCCCTCGACAGCGCCCTCTGCTTCGGCTGGATCGACGGCCAGAAGAACCGCCTCGACGACAACTACTTTCTGCAGAACTTCGGCCCACGACGCCCGCGCGGAATGTGGTCAGAGATCAACCGCGACCGCGTCGACCGCCTCATCGCCGACGGGCGCATGCGGCCTGCCGGGCTCGCCGAGGTCGAGCGCGCGAAGTCTGACGGGCGCTGGGCGGCCGCGTATGCCGGCTCGAAAACCATTGTGGTTCCGGATGATCTTGCCCTCGCCCTGGCAGCACGGCCCCTGGCCGCGGCCTTCTTCAGCGGACTTTCGAGCGTGAACCGGTACGCCATTCTCTTTCGCATCGGCTCGGTGAAGAGGGCAGAGACCAGAGCCCGCAAGATCGCCGAGTACGTCGAGATGCTCGAACGCGGCGAGACGATCTACCCGCAGCACTAGGCGTGTCAACCCCGGGCGACACCCGCCCGATTGGTGATGGGATGAACCGAGACGCCCGCCCGGGCATCCTGTACCCGCCAGAGGAGTCCCATGCGCATCGTTGTCGTCGGAGCCACCGGAAACCTCGGCACCGCCCTGCTCACCCGATTGCAGAGCGAACCCGCGGTCACCCAGATTGTAGGTGTCGCACGGCGCGTGCCGAACACCGCGGCGGCGCCCTACAGCGCAGTTGAGTGGCACCCGCTCGACATCGCCGACGACCGCGCGACCGAACGGCTGGCGACGGTGTTCGCAGGGGCCGATGCAGTGGTGCACCTGGGCTGGGCGCTGCAGCCCAACCGCGACGAGGCCACACTGTGGCGCACCAACGTCACCGGAACGCGGGCCATTCTGGCGGCCGTCGCGCGAGCCGGAGTGCCGCACATTCTCGCTGCGTCATCAGTGGGCGCCTACAGCGCGGGCCCGAAACACCGTCGGGTCGACGAGAACTGGCCGACCGGCGGGCTGCACACGTCGCACTACAGTCGCCACAAGGCCGTGAACGAGCGGGCGTTCGAGCGGTTCGAGGCCGAGAACCCCGGCGTGCGGGTCACGCTCATGCGGCCGGGGCTTGTTTTTCAGCGCCGGGCGGCGGCAGAGCTGCACGGCCTGTTTCTCGGGCCGCTGCTGCCGACGGGATGGCTGGGGCTGATTCGGCCGCCGGTGGTTCCGTTGCCGGTGCAGACCATCTTCCAGGCCGTGCACGCGAGCGATGTGGCCGATGCGTTCTGCCGCGCAATCGACCGGCGTGAGGCGGGCGCCTTCAACCTCGCCGCCGAACCTGTGCTGACACCCCCGCTCATCGCCGAAGCGCTCGGCGCGAGTCGCAGTGTGCCGGTTCGGCTGGCTGCCGCGCGCCTACTGGTGTGGGCAACGTGGAAGCTGCGCCTGCAGCCCACCGACCCGGGCTGGATCGACATCGCCGCAGGCGTACCCGTCATGTCGACCGAGCGGGCGCGAACCGTGCTCGGCTGGTCACCGCAGGTGTCAGCGACGGATGCCCTCGACGAAGTCGTTCAGGGCCTCGCCGACGGCAGCCGCGTAATGGCCTCGCCGCCGCTGAGCGGTCAGCACTCTCCGCGGTCGCGAGGGTGAGCCGCTAGGCGCCCGGCTTCGTCGCCGCGAGGGCGGCAAGCAACGCCGTGCCGTCGGGTACACCCAGACCCGTGCACGCATCCCAGCCCGGGCCGGCCGTGAAGGCACCGTTCGAACCCTCGGTGACATCGCGAAGCCCGGCCGCCGACGAACCCGCTCCCGTGCCCGTGCCCGTGCTCGCTGCCGCCAGCGCGTACAACCGCGGCTGCAGCAGCCCGAGCGGCGTGCCGAGCGACTGAACCAGCCTCGCCACGAGCGCAGCCCAGAGCGGGGCGACCGCACTGGTTCCGCCGTAGACCGCCCGCTTGCCGTCGACCAGCACCTCGTACCCCGTCGCCGGGTCGGCGTTCGCCGCGACATCCGGCACCCCACGCCCACCGGGTCCATTGGGCGCGGCACCCGCCGGAACGCCGGCCGCACTCTGCCAGCTCGGCAGCCCGAACACATCGCTCACGCCGCCGCCCGTGGCGCCTTTGCCGGCGCCGTTGTTCCACACCGTCTCTGAGTTCACGCGGGTTGCGGTGGCGTGCAGGCTCGTGCCGCCGCACGCGAGCGCGTGGGGGCTCGACGCCGGAAAGTCGGCGTGGTTCCTGCCGTCGGCTGCGCCGTCGGAGCTGCCGTTGTCGCCCGCAGCCGCGGTCACCGTCACGCCGAGCGTCGCCGCATCGGCGAGGGCGTCGTCGAGCGCGGTTCGTGCCTGCGGCGTCCACTCGTCTTCGCTCTGGCCCCAGCTGATGCTCATTGCGGCAGGCGTGGGCGTGGAGTGGGCCGCCGTGGCGACGGCGTCGAGAAAGCCGGCGTCGGTGTTGGGCGCGAAGTACACCACGATCGATGCCTTCGGGCTCAGCCCGCCCACCACCTCGATGTCGAGCAGCACCTCGCCGTCGGCCCCCGTCGGGTCACCGCCCGGCACGTTCTTCGCCCCATCGACACCCACCGCCGTCACGCGCGGTGACCCCACTCCGAGCCCGCCGAAGTACGTGTCGAGGTCGCTCTGCTGATACCCACCGCCGAGTTCGACGATGGCGACCGTCTGCCCCGACCCATCGGTGTCGGCCGGAAAACGGTAGATCTGGCCCAACTCGACCGGCGTGTAACTCACCGTCGCGGCTCGCGCTTCAGCAACCCGAAACTGGGCGCGGGCCTGCGGCCGATCATCCAGCCCCAGCACAGCCGTCACGACCCCCTCGAGCGCGACAGGAATGCTCAGCCCACCCGTACGGTGGCGGTGCTCAACCCGTTGCCCGTCGGGCGCGCTGCTCGTCACCGCCTCGAGCGATGTGCCGAAGACGCGCCCCACCTGGGCCGCCGTGCCCTCGACTCGCACTCGCCGCGAGGCCGCATCGACCAGCAGCACGCTGAGCCCCAGCCCTTCGAGAGTCGACGTCACGAGCTCGACATCTGCCGGTGCCGCCCCCAGCTGCCCCGAAGCCTCCCGGCGCAGCACCACGGTCGCGTCGACCAGTGCAGCGGGCGGAAGCGCCCGAGCAGCGGCCAGCGCCTGCCGAGCCGGCGGCCGCTCACTGCCGGCCAGCGGCACCAATTCGATTCGTTCGTGGTCGCCCCGGGCGCCCTCTGTCTCCGTCATACCACCGGTCTACACGGCGCCACCGACACCGTCTAGCCCCCTTGCGACTCCATCGGCCCGTCGTGCCCTGGCTCAGTAGACGACGACTCCGCCGGTCACCTGGATGCGCGCGGGAACCCCTCTGGCGAACTGCCCAGCCTCAGCCAGCGGCACCCGCACGTCGATCTCGACCCCACGAGCATCACCACCTGCACCTGCACCTGCACCTGCACCTGCACCTGCACCTGCACCTGCACGAACCGTAACGCGCGCATGCGACCCCCGCAGCGTTACCTCGAGCACCACCGCGTTCGCCGCCGATGCATTCGCACCCGCATCCGCCATCAGGCGCAGCTGGTCTGGTCGAAGAAGTGCCGTGGTCGGGCGGGCACCGCCAATGCTCCGGTCGTGCCGCACGGGCAACTCACCGAGCGCCGAGTGCGCAACACCACGCACGACCTCCACCGGCAGCAGCACAGCGGCGCCCAGGAACTCAGCCGCCCACGCGTCGACCGGGCTGTCGAACACCGCAGAGGGCTCCCCCGTCTGAACCAACCGGCCGCCCGTCAGCAGGCCGATCGAGTGGCCGAACGAGAGGGCCTCCTCCTGGTCGTGTGTCACGAGCACTGTCGTCACACCGCTGTGCTCGAGCGCGGCGATGACGGCCTCACGCGTCTGCGCCCGCAGGCCGGTGTCGAGAGCACTGAACGGTTCGTCGAGCAGAATGATGCCGGGCTCGGGGGTGAGCGCACGCGCCAGGGCCACGCGCTGCTGTTGGCCGCCCGAGAGCTCGTGCGGAAACCGCCCGAGCAGCCCGCTGTCGAGGGCCACGAGCTCGGCCACCTCGCGAACCCGGCGTTCTGCCGCCGCCCGGCCACCCGACAACGCACCCGATAGGCCTCCCGAATGACCGGCCGAACGACCACCCGACAGGCCGAAGCGCAGATTCTGCCGAACCGTGAGGTGCGGAAAGAGCGCGCCGTCTTGCGCCACGTACCCGACCCCGCGCCGATGCGCCGGCACCGAGACAGCACGCGCCCCACCGCCCCGCCCGGCACCGGCACCAGCACCGGCACCGGCAGCGTCAGCGGCAGCGGCACCGCCACCGGCATCGATACCGCCCTCGGCCAGCCCCGACGCAGAAGCACCAGCCGCCGCCGACACCACCCTGCCCCCCAGCACGATCCGCCCGGCATCCACCCGGTCGAACCCGGCGATCAACCGCAGCAGCGTGCTCTTTCCGCTGCCAGAGGCCCCGACCACGGCCATCCGGGTGCCCGATGGCAGCGAGAACGTCACGTCGGCGAGAACGGCTATCCCGCCGAGGGTCTTCGACACACCGGAGACAGAGAGGGCACTCATGTGGTCACACGCTTTCGGGATTGCGCGAACAGCAGCGCGACGGCGGGCACAGAAAGGAGAATCAGCAGCACCGCATAGGGCGCGGCGTTCGAGTACGCGACGGCCGAGCTCGCCGACCAGAACTGGGTGGCGAGCGTTCGGGTGCCGTTGGGCGCCAGCAGCAGGGTGGCGGTGAGTTCGTTCGCGGCCCCCAGCCCGACCAGTGCCGCGGCGGCACCGATCGAGGGCAGCAGAAGGGGCAGGGTGACGCGAAGGCGCGCCGAGACCAGCGAATGCCCGAGGGCCTCTGCCGCCTCTTCCAGGGCAACCGGGGCTTGGGCGAGCCCTGTGCGCAGGCTCACCAGGGCCCGGGGCAGAAAGATGATCACGTAGGCCAGGCCGACAGTGAAGGGGGTCTGGTAGAGCGCCGGAACGAGGCGAATCGTCACGGTGACGAGCGCCAGCGCAATGATGATGGCGGGCAGACTGCTCGCGACGTAGGTCGCCCCTTCGAGCACCCGCGCACGGCGGCTGGGGTGCCGAACGCTGAGCCACGCGACCGGCAACGCGACGAGCACGGCGGCTACAGCGCCGCCTCCGGCGAGGAGAACGGTTTGAATGATCGAAGTGGGCAGCTCTCGCTGCGACCACGGGTCGCCGACGCTCAGCCAGCGCACGAGGCTCGCCACGGGCACGCCGATCGACAGCACCGAGAGAAGAGCAAGCCCCACCAGGGCAAGGGGCGCGAAGGCCCCGAGCCTCGCCGGCGTCGCCCTGCGCGCCACCCCCGAACCGAGGCGCGCGAAGCGGGCCCGCCCCCTGGTCGACGCCTCGACCACCAACAGCACCAGGCAGACGGTCGCCAACACGGCCCCGAGTGCGCTCGCCGCCGGCCCTGCGAACGTCGACTCGTACTGCACGACGATCGCTGTCGTGAAGGTGTCGAACCGAATGAGCGCGAATGCCCCGTACTCGGCGAGCAGATGAAGCGCCACCACGAGGCCGCCGCCCCAGACGGCCAGCCTCAGTTGCGGCAGAACCACTCGAAAGAACACGGCCCACGGCCCCAACCCGAGCGACCGGGCCGACTCTTCGAGGGCTGGGTCGAGGCCCCGAAGGGTAGCCACGGCCGGCAGGTAGACGAGCGGAAAGTACGCCAGCGTCGCAATGAGCAGACCCCCACCGAGACCACCGATCGAGGGTACGGCACTCACCCAGCCGTAGCTGCTCACGAATGCAGGAATGGCCAGAGGGGCCGCCAGCAGCACTCCCCAGACCCGTCGCCCCGGCAGAGTGGTGCGTTCGACAAGCCAGGCACCCCCCACACCCAGGGCCACGCACAGCGGCACCCCGAACCCGACCAGCAGCAGCGAGTTGACAAGCAGTTCGCCGACCTTCGGCCGGAAGATCAGCGGCGCGAGCGTGCTCCACCCCACCTGCAGAACGATACTGAGCACGTATCCCACGGGCACCAGCATCACCACTGCGATGAGGCACACCAGCACAACGAGCAGAGCGGAAGGTCGTGAGCCTCGACTCACGACCTTCCGCCGGTCATTCTGAATACGTTCAGCCATAGGGTTTCGACTACAGCAGGCCCGCCTGCGTCATGAGATCGGTAACCTCTGTGCTGTTCAGCGTAGAGGGGTCGATGGTGGGTGCTTCGAGCGAAGCCAACGTCGGCAGTGCGGGGTTCGGTGCGACCTCGCTGGCAACGGGGTATTCGAAGCTCGTTCCGGTCTGCAGGATGCCCTGGCCGGCCTTGCCCGTGATGAACTTCACGAACGCCTGCGCTGCCGCCTGGTTCTTGCTCGAAGCGAGCACACCGCCGCCGGAAACGCTGACGAATGCACCCGGATCTTCGTTCTTGATGTAGTGCAGCTTCGTGTTGAGGCTGTTCTCCTTGGTGCCGGCCTGGTCGATGAACCAGTAATAGTGGTAGATCACCCCGAGCGGAATCTCGCCGGCATTGACCGCCTTCATGACGGTGCTGTTGCCCTTGTACGCGGTGAAGTTGGCTTTCATCGAGGTGAGCCATGCCAGCGTCGCGTCATGCCCCTTCTCGGCGAGCAGTGCAGAGACGATGGCCTGGAAGTCGGCGCCGCCGGGTGACGCAGCCCACTTGCCCTTGTATTTCGCGTCGGCCAGGTCGAGCAGCGACGCGGGCAGTTCGGCCTCACTGATCAGCGACGGGTTGTAGACGACCACCGTCGAACGGGCAGCGATGCCCGTCCACTTGCCGGTCGAAGGCTTGTACGCGGTGGGAACCTGAGCCAGCGTGTCGGCGTCGATGGCGGCGAACAGCCCGGCATTCTCGACCAGCGACATCGAGGGTGAGTTCTCGGCGAGAAACACATCGGCCGGCGACGCGGCGCCTTCGGCGATGATCTGGTTGCCGAGTTCAGAGTCAGAACCGTTGCGGAGCGTTACGGTGACGCCTGTCTCCTTCGTGAACTCGTCAGCCCACTCCTGGGTGAGTTCTTCGTGCTGGGCGTTGTAGACCGTGAGACTCGTTCCCGAGAACGAGGCGGCGCCGGTCGCCCCGGCGGTGGCGGCCGGCGTGGTGCTCGCAGACGAGCATCCGGTGAGCGTCAGCGCAGTTGCGGCTAGAGCGGCGGCGAAAACGAGGGGAAGGCGGTTCATGGCAGTACAGGGTCTTTTCTGTGAGAGCACGAAAGATCGAACAAAGGTAACCCTAACCTAACCTTCGGCCGTTCGGGTGGTGCAGACGGGATTGAACGAAACCCGCACACATCTCGTTAGGTTCCAGCACGGCTAGAGTGTCGACTGTGCTGGCCTGGTTCGAATCACACCCCCGGCTGGCCGACGCGGCCATCGCGGTTCTCGCCTTCGCCCTGTTCGGCGCAGCCGATTTCGTGCGTGACGGCGTCCCTGGCATGCTCATCGACATCGTCTTCGCCCTCTCGCTCGCTTTCTGGCGCCGGATGCCCGGCCTCGGCCTCGCGATCGCCTGGGTCGGGGCGCTGGTGCAGATCGGTACCGTCGACGGGCTGATTCTCGGAGACATCCTGATTCTCGGCGCGGTCTTCGCCACCGGCCTCACCGAGCAGAGATTCGTTCGCTGGGCGGGCCTCGCTTCGAGCGTAGTGGGCGGTGCGGTGGCCGGCGCCCGGCTCGTTCTCTTCGCCCCGAAGACGAGCGACAGCGCACTGCTGCCCACCGATCCGTTCTACCGCGGGGTCTACTTCGTGCTCGTCAGCGCGGTCATCGCTGCGGCGCTGGCGCTCTTCTGGGCGCTCGGAGTGCTCGTACGCAACAGACGGGCCGCGGCCGGCCAACGACTCGGGCGGCTGCACGACCGCATCATGGCCGAGGCGACGCTCGCCGAGGAACGCGAGCGCGCCCTGCTCAGCCGCGAGATGCACGACCTCATCGGTCATGCCCTGGCCGTGGTCATCGCGCAGTCTGACGGGGCTCGGTACGCGAAAGCCGCAGACCCCGAGGCGGAGACCCGTGCGCTCGAGACCATCGGCCGCACGGCCCGGGCAGCGCTCGACGACGTGCACGAACTGCTGAGCGTGCTGCGAGAGCCGCGCGATCCGGCGGCGCGGCCGGCGCTCGGCGCGGCAGGGCTCGGCGTCATGGTGGCAAGCGTCAGGGATGCCGGGCTCGCCGTGACCGTCACCGAGACGGGCTCCCGGGTGGCGCTCAGCGCGGCCCACGAGCTGGCGCTGTTCCGCGTTCTTCAGGAGAGCCTCACGAACGCGATCAAGCACGGCGGGCACGGGTCGGCGGTCGACCTGCGGCTCGACTGGCAGGCGAGCGCCGTTCACTTCGACGTGCTGACCGACGAGCCGGGCACAGGCACTCGCAGCCTCATCGGCACATCGGGCCAGGGGCTCATCGGCATGACCGAGCGCATGCGCCTGCTGGGCGGCGGGGTCGAAACCGGGCCTCGCACCGACGTCTCCCGAGGCTTTCGCGTTCGTGGCTACCTGCCGTACTCCTCAGCCTCACCCCTTCAGCATCTCCCCACCCAGCCCCGCACCCCCTTCCCCAGTGAGAGCAGCAGATGACCGCCGAGATTCGCGTAGGCCTCACCGATGATCAGCCGCTGTTCCGGGCGGGCATCGCCATGGTGATCAACTCGCAACCCGACCTCAGCGTGCGGTGGGAGGCCTCCAACGGTGCGGAGGCGGTCGCGCTCAGCGCTTCAACCCCTGTCGACGTGGTGCTGATGGATCTCGAGATGCCGCAGATGGGCGGAATCGAGGCCACCGGCTTGATCGTGCAGGGTCGGCCCGGGCATCCGGCGGCCGAAACGGTGCCGCGGATCATCGTCTTGACCACCTTCGACCTCGACGACAAGACCTTTCGCGCCATCAACGCCGGCGCGAGCGGGTTTCTGCTGAAAACGACCAACCCCGAGTTTCTGCTGGCGGCCATTCGCACGGTTCACGCGGGCAACGCCGTCATCGCCCCGGGTGCCACTGCGAACCTCGTGCGGCGCTTCGCCTCGCCTGTCGATACTGGCTCGGGCGCCGGCTCCAATCGCGAAGACACCCTCTCGCTGCTCACCCCGCGCGAGCGCGATCTGTTCGACCTTGTCGCCCGCGGTCTGAGCAACGCCGAGATCGCGGGCGAGCTGCACCTCAGCGAGGCCACCGTGAAGACGCACGTGAGCCGCATCCTCGGCAAACTCGAACTGCGCGACCGGGTTCAGCTGGTGATCTTCGCGTACCAGCACGGGCTCGTCTGACACGGTCGTCAGGTCTTCTGGATGGCACGCCTTCCTGGCGCGGTTCGTTACCGGCCCGACAGCGTCGTGACCACCGTCTCTGCGTCAGCGAAATAGTTCGCATAGTAGTTCGGGTCGGCGTTCACCTGCACGGCGTGAGCGGCCTCTGTAGGGGTGAGGCTGGTCCAGTCGGGCAGGGCCTCGAGCGCGCCGAAGAAGTTCACGGCCGCGGTGTACGGATCCATGCGGTCGGCCAGGGTACCCCACGCGCCGTTGTCGCGCTGCTGAAAAAGGCCGCGGCTGTCGGCTCCCGCCGCGTCGCCGTAGTCGAGGTTGCGAAGACCCGACTCACCCATAGCCGTCATCACGCCGATCGCCTTTGTGTGTGGGCCCACCCCCATCGTGTCACCGGCGTTCATGATCTCGGCCGCGTTCACCAGTTGCGCCTGGCAGTACCCGGCGACGGGCCCAGCAGGCACCGTGATGCTGCCCACCGTGACGTCGGCCGCGGCCGGGCAGGTGAGGGCGGTGGCGCTCGTCACCTTGGAAGCGAATGGGTTCGACCCCGAGCCGAAGAGGTTCACCACGAGCGCGGTGCCGCCGATGGCGCACGCGAGAACCGCGCCGGCAACGATCAGACTCGCGCGAGCTCGCATGGGGGCTACTTCTCTCTTCGGGAACTACAGACGGGCGTCTGCACCCGACGAGCCTACGAGACGCGCATCACTGTGTGGTTGGCGTGGGCTGACAGAAGCCTGCAGATGTCATTCACCCCGGTACCCCGCATACAGAAACGGTGTTTAGGCTGAAGGGGTGGAGCAGAACGCACAACCGAACGAGCATCAGAACTCGTCCCCGCCACGCAACCGGGCGAGCCTCGAAGTGCTGCGCGCCGAGGCCCGCGAAGAACTCGACACCGTCGTCAACGACCGGCTGCGGTCGGGCGAAGACCCGTGGGAATTCGTGCACGAGATGCCGAGCACTGACGAGCTCGTGGTCTACCTGCTGCGAGCCGACGCCATCACGGCGAACGACGGCCAACGCGGATCATCGGCGCGCGAGTATCGCCTGCTGCGGCAGATCGCGCTGCAGTACCCCGAACTCACCACCACCGTCTGGCGCATGCTGGGTGAGCACGGCTGGTTCGCCGAGCGGTCACGGTCACGAGAGCGGGAGTAGCGCCTCAGCGTGACGCCAGGAACGGTACGCAGAACCCGCCCACCGTCGCCACCACCATGCCGATTCCGAGCGCGATACCGCCCCTGACCCGCCGCCGGTGCGGCTCGGCTCGGGTCGAGCCCCAGAGCATGGCGTTCACGTGAACGCGGTGCGCCTCGTTGACGATCTCGCGGGTACCCGGCAGATCGGGGTCGAGTGTGCCGTTCGCAAAATGCGCTTCGATGCGTTTCGCCTCGCTGAGTGTCATCGGCGCTCCGGATGCCCGCTTCACGACACCACCCACCCTTCCGCCGCTCTGACCCGCTCGTTCACGTGTAGATGCTCACGCGAAGATCTCATCGAAGAACGCCCGCATGGCCACCCATGAGCGCTGGTTCGCGTGAGCGTCGAACGCGGCGCCATACTCGGGCGAATTGGCGTCGGGCATGGTGAACGCGTGCATTGCGCCGCTGTAACTGACCACCTGCCAGTCGGCGGCCCCGGATTCCCTCAGCTCGTTCTCGAACGCGACGACCTGCTCGTCGGGAACGACCGGGTCGTTCGCCCCGGTGAGTACCAGCACGGGCGACCGCACAGCGCCTTCGGCTGCCGGATGCCCGGTGGCGAGCCTGCCGTGGAATGACACCACCCCGGCGACCTCTGCCCCGTCGCGGGCGAGCTCGAGCGCAGCGCTGCCGCCGAAGCAGTACCCCATCACCGCGATGCGCTCGGTGTCGACACCCGGTTCGCTGCGGAGTCTCTCGAGGTTCGAGCGCATGCGCTCCCGAAACAGCTCGGTGTCGCCATAGAATCTTCCGGCCGCCGCCGGGGCTTCATCGTCGCCGAGCAACTGGCCGCCCCCGTAGACATCGCCCGCCAGAGCGATGTAGCCGAGGCGCGCCAGCATCTGTGCCCTCACCTTGGCGTGGTCGCCGAGGCCCGACCAGTCGGAGATGACCAGCACCCCGGGCCGCAGCGGCACCGCATCAGCACCCGCCGGCCTGGCAACGAACCCACCGAAGGCGGTGCCGTCATCGTGGTACTCGATGGCGGCGGTTTCGATGGGCGCCGTTTCGGGCACCGAATCGAGCAGGGCCGTGAGGCCGGCAGAGAGGGGAGCGGAATATTCAACTGGCACGTTATCTCCTGAACCGAAGGCGTCGCCCCATTGGGCGTTCAATAATCGTACGCTCAGAGATGAACGATTCCTGAGACAGGGACGACTCTTGAGAGAGGCCCGGCATGACGCTCCCATCCGAACCGCGTGAACCGCGTGAACCGCGTGAACTGCGTGAACCACTCGACCCCACCAAGGTGACCAACCAGCCCTCGCTCACCACCTCGACCGGGCGCATGTGGCTCATCGTGGGCGGCCTCTTCGCCCTCATCGCCGCCGCGGTGCTCATCTGGGTGCTGCCGTTCGAACCGCACGGCCTCGCGGCCATCGCCCTCGCAGTGGTGGTGCTCCTGTACGCGGGCATGGTCATCACCCAGTTGGTCACCCGTCGCGGCCGGCTGCGGCTGGGCATCCTCGCCGCCCTGATGCTGACCATTGCCGCCGTGGCACTTGTGACGCTGCTCATCATCGCGGCCAACCAGATCTGACCCACAGGCCAGGCCCCCTCGACGCTCTCGCAGTCGGCGGGTATCGTGAAGCCATGTCTGAAAGCACCGCTTCTCCCGAGTACCCCGATTCTGCTGGCTACCCCGACGGCGAAGGAGTCGTCGGCAACGGTCCGACCACCGACGCCGTGCCGTCAGGGGTCGACCCGACCATCGCCGATGAGCCTGAACCCGACGAGCCAGATGCTGCAACCGACGACGAGTCGACCGACGTCAACGACGGCTGACACCGCCCGACGTGTCGACCTACTACTGAGGCGCGTCGGTCTACTACTGAGGCGCGTCGGTCTTCACGGCCGGGTCGGCCTTCGTCACAGCGTGCTGCGCATCCCTCTTCGCCTCGACCAGCCCCGCGACCCTCGCCGCTTCGAGGTCTTCGGCCTCGGCTCCGCTGACCGCTTCGCCGCGCGCCACCATACCCGCAACATCCGAGAGCGGAATCTGCTTCAACAGCAGTGACAGCACGAAGGCGATGGCAATGAACGGAATCAAATACCAGAACACGGGTGCCAGCGAGTCGGCGTAGGCCGTCACCACCTGGTCGTGGATGGCCGGCGGCAGCTGATTCAAAGCGGCCGGGTCAAGACTCGCCGTCGACTGTGCCGCCTGCGCGGCCGAAGCTCCCGACCCCGTGAAGATGCCGGTCAGCTGCTCAGAGAGCCTGCTCGTGAACAGGGCCCCGAACACGGCCACACCGAGCGCTGAGCCCACCTCTCGAAAGTAGTTGTTCGTGCTCGTTGCCGTGCCAACCTGGCTGGCAGGCACCGAGTTCTGAACGACGAGCACCACCACCTGCATGATGAGGCCGAGGCCCGCGCCGAAGATGAACAGGAACACGCAGATGAGCCAGATGGGCGTGCTGACGCTCAGTGTGGTCATGCAGAACATGGCCACGCCGGTGATGAGGGTGCCCGCGATGGGGAACACCTTGTATTTGCCTGTGCGTGTGATGGCGACGCCCGAGATGATCGACATTCCGATGAGCCCCACCATCATGGGCAAGAGCAGCAGGCCCGATGCGGCGGCCGAGGCGCCCGATGCCATCTGAAGGAAGGTGGGAACGAAGGCGAGCGCGGCGAACATGGCAATGCCGAGAACGAAGCCGATGGCCGTGGCAGTGACGAAGACGCTGTTGCGAAAGAACGAGAGCGGGATGATCGGGTCTTCGGCTCGCGATTCGACGAGCACGAAGGCGGTGCCGGCCAGTAGCAGGCCCACCCCGAACATCCACGTTTCGACCGCGCCCCAGCCGTGCCTCGAGTTGCCACCGAATTCGGTGAAGAAGATGAGGCACGTCGTAGCGGCCGAGAGAAGCAGAACGCCCGCGATGTCGATGCGCAGGGTGGCGCGTTTGCTCGGCAGCGTGAGGGCGAACCAGGTGATGATGAAGGCGATGATGCCCACCGGAATGTTGATGTAGAACGCCCACTGCCACGTGAGGTGATCGACGAAGAACCCGCCGAGCAGGGGGCCGCCGACGGCAGCCAGACCGAAGATTCCGCCGAGCGGGCCGAGGTACTTGCCGCGTTCTGAGGCTGGAACGATGTCGGCGATGATCGCCTGCGACAAGATCATCAGACCGCCGCCGCCGAGACCCTGCAGCGAGCGGAACACCACGAACATCCAGAAGTCGGTGGAGAACGCACAGCCCACCGAGGCCAGCGTGAACAGCGCAATGGCGATGAGAAACAGGTTGCGGCGGCCGAGAACGTCGCCGAACTTGCCGTAGATGGGCATCACGATCGTGGTGGCCAGGAGGTACGCGGTGGTGATCCACGCCTGGTTCTCGACCCCGCCGAGCTGGCCCACGATGGTGGGCATGGCCGTCGAGACGATGGTCTGGTCGAGACTCGAGAGCAGCATGCCGGCGATGAGGGCGCCGAAGATGATCCAGATGCGGCGCTTCGTGAGCAGCAGCGGCCCCGACGTGCTCTTCAGGGCGTTGGCGGTCGTCATGGGGTTGTCACCAGGTCTTTCGGTTGGGAGGGGTTGGTCTGTTGGGTGTTGGCACGCGTCGGCGCCTGTTCGGCGTTCAGCAGCCGTTTCGCGGTGGCGAGGGTGCTCTGCAGTATCTCGTCGAACGGGCGGGTGTTCGTCTCGACGAAGAACGCATCGGCGCTCAACCGCACCAGCGACCCGACGATCGCCACTGCCACATCGGCCAGCGCCCGGTCGCGCTCGCCCGTGAGACCTTCGCGCTCGACCACGAGCGCGACGAAACGCTGCTGCTCGGCCTGGCCGGAGCGCACAAGCGCCGGCAGAAGAGCGGGCTCGCGTTGCAGGGCGGCGATGAACTCGGCGGTGTCGTCGGGGGTCAAGCCCATCTCGTCGAAGTGCGCCACGGCGAGGGCTGCGAGATCATCGATCAGGCGCCCCGGGTCGACTGTCGCGGCTCCGGCTTCGGCTTCGGCTCCGGCTCCGGCTTCGGCTGCGGCTCCGGATGTCCGGCCTGCCATGAACGCAGCCACCTGCCCCTCGTCGACCCCCTTCGCGAAGCCGAGCACCGCATCGTCTTTCGACGAGAAGTAGTTGAAGAACGTGCGTCGCGACACCCCCACACCGTCGCAGAGCTCCTGCACCGTGAACCCGGCGAGGCCATGCTCGGCCGTGAGCCGGCGCGCCGCCGAGGTCAGCCGCTGGCGTGCGCGTCGCTGGCGATGGGCCACCCCTCCGGCGGGCGGCTGGGTACCTGGGTCATCGTGCATGGGACCAACTTTGCACTTTAACTAAGAAAGTGCAAATGAATATTCTGGGCTCGGCTCGGTGCGGCTCGGCTCGGTGCGGCTCGATGCCGGGCGGCCGGCATGCACCATTGTCGGCACTACTCGTCCACAATCGGAGCCCGCAACGACCTTTCCACAGATTGCCGCCTCCACCCCCGTGCCCCTGAAATCAGTGCTTGAATTGGCGCATGTCCCGAGCAATTCTCGCCTTAGAGCGAGGTGAAACCCATACCGCCCGACCGCTGACGACACCGCTGCACCCCGCATCATCGCGGCGCGATCGCTTCGCCGCCGCCGTCACCGCCGTCGTGGCGAGCCACCGCGCCCTCGCCACAGCCCATGCCCGGCACACCACCCTTGTCGAGCAGGCCCGTCTCGCCGGCCTCGCGCTCCACACCACCGACACGACCGTCGCCGGCCCCCGATGGTCATCCGACGTCGTTGCCGAGCGCCAGATCGTCACCGAACTCGCCGTCGCCCTCCATCACTCCGAAGCCGACGCCCGCCGCCTCGTGCACACCAGTCAGGCTCTCCACGGCCACTTCACCAACACTTTCACGGCACTAACCAACGGCACGATCTCCTACCGCCACGCCGAGAAGATCGTGCAACACAGCACCGCCCTTCCCGAAGACCGCCTCGCCATCTACGAAGCAGAACTCCTCCCCGCCGCACGCACCGTCACACCCCAACGTCTCGATCACCTCGCCCGAGCCGCCACCGAGCACGCCCAGCCCACCACCGCCATCCAACGCCACATCGACGCCGCCGCACACCGTCGCCTCTACCTCGACCCCGCCAGCAACGGCATGGCCTACCTCACCCACTACCTCCCCGCGGTCGAAGCCGTCGCCATCTACAACCGCGCCACCGACCTCGCTCGCTCCACCAAGAACACCGGCGACCGCCGAACCCTCACCCAGCTCCGCGTCGACGCCCTGAGCGACCTCCTCCTCAACGGCGAGACCACCGCCGCCGACCCCACCAACACGAGCACCACTGACAGCTCCAGCTCCAGCTCCAGCTCCAGCTCCAGCGGCGACCGTACCGGTTCAGGGATGGAGAACTGCCCTGGCAGCAGCATCGGTGCCGGCATCGGTACTGGCATCGGTACTGGCATCGGTACTGGCATCGGTGCCGGCACCCGCGGAATCCGCGCCCGAGTCCACATCACCGTGCCCGCCCTCACTCTCCTCGGCCACACCCTCCCGGCCGACGGCCACGACCCCGAGTACCGGCACGAGCGCGAGCACGGCCACGAACGCGAACGCGAGCACGAGCACGGCCGCGACCACGAACGCGAGAATGACCGACTCGAGCCCGCGCACCTCGAGGGATACGGGCCCATTGATCGCCAAACCGCCCTCACCCTCGTCCAGGGCGCACCGTCGTTTCTTCGCGTGCTCACCGACCCCATCACCGGATGCGCGCTCACCTACGGCCGAGAACGATACAAACCACCGCCCGACCTCGACGATCTCATTCGCCTCACCCACACCGAATGCACGTTCCCTCTCAGCTGCGAGTCATCCGCAACCGCAGACCTCGACCACACCATCGCCTGGAACGACGGCGGCGAAACCGCCTACAACAACCTCTCCCCGCTCTGCACCAGCCACCACAATGTCAAACACCACACCGACTGGCACATTGAGCAATCCGCCACCGGCACCATCACCTGGACCTCCCCCGCCGGCTTCGAATACACTGCAACTCCCACCCCTGTCTCTTATACACATCTCCGAGCCCACG